>NZ_JAKGCY010000010.1:0-158620 GCF_021852965.1 Vibrio floridensis
TAGACATCATCACCACCATTCCCAGCAAAGTAATCACTTGACCCTGCTACACCAGTAAATACTTGCGCGTCGTTATTGCCAAACCATTCACCGGTTTGTTCAAAATACTGCACATGAAATGGGTTACCTTTAAAGGGGACATCTTTAACCGTCAGCTTGTAACCTGACGGTGCGATAAAAATCAAACTACTATTTTCGTATTGATATATAACATCTGAGGGAGAAACAGCTAACATCTCCAAAATTGTATTTCTAAAGGTATCTCCAGAATCCGGATTATCTAGTACAAGATCAGTCGCTTCACTATCCCAGACTATTTTTTGCAATGCCATTTCACCCCTCCGTTATACTTAATAAATTTCGGTCTACATTCTCGGTCTTAAACATCTAGCTTTTATTAATAGCCAAGCGAACTGGCTGTTGGTTACTAGGTATCTTTTCCACATGCGGCGAGGTTCTTGAATAACACGATAAAGCCATTCCAAACCCGAGTTCTGCATCCATTCTGGTGCGCGGTTAACCTTGCCAGCGACAACGTCAAAGGTCCCCCCCACTCCCATCACAAAAGTCACACCAAGTTGCTCGCGCCATTTGTTAATAAAGTTTTCTTTTTTGGGTGAGGTAATGGCGACAAACAATAGTTGTGCGCCAGAAGTTCTAACTTTATCAACTAACGCCTGCTCGTCATCCCAAAAATATCCATGGTGATAACCCGCGATACGTAAAGTAGGGTGATTTTCTCGCATTGTTGCTGCCGTTTTTTCAACAACGTCTTGTTTTGCACCTAAATAAAATACTGAATAACCTTCGCGCTCAGCCATCGCATTAAGCTGGTAGAACAAATCAACACCGGCAACACGTTCTGGTACATCATGGCCGAGTAATCGAGCCCCCCAAACAACCCCCATACCGTCAATATTGATGATGTCGCACTCGGTAACTGATTTGGCAAGCTCAGCGTCTTTACCCATATTAACTACTTTTGCCACGTTAACTACAACGTGTTGAGTAAACTGCTGTGCTACAATGCGTTGCTGGATAGTACTCACGGTTTCAGTCATATTGGCCGAATCCATCGGCACACCTAACATCTCAATGCGCTTCATTAACACTTCCTTTCACATTTAAATAAAACGACAACGAATAAAACATCCATGCCTGTGTCCAGCGCATATAGTTAATCTTATTTACAGATCTTTTCGACTTCTGATAAATAAACTGTTTTTTTTCAGGCAGATAAAGGGTATCAATCGCACAAAAAATTACCTTTTCGGCTAACCGGATGTCAGACTCATGCTGAGCGAGCTTAACCAACGTAATAATTGCCTGTGAAACCGAATGAGGATCAAGTGGGTAACGATCGTTATGATAATATTTAGCAGTGCCATCTGCTTCAAATAAGTTTTCTTTATAGTAAGAAAATCCACGTTTAATCGCATCATCAAACTCATCGATCTGCAATGAGCTACGAATCAAATGCAAGGCTTCTAAATTGTAACCCGTATGAAAACCATCAATAAACTGATGATGATGGCGAGCACCATACACCCAAGAACCGTCAGCGGCCTGCTCAGCAACAGATTGCCGCGCCACCTTTAACGCAAGCTCACGATAGCTTTGATTATTGGTATAAGATGCGACCACGCTCACCCAAGCTGCAGCCCAAAGACTGGCATTATGGACAAAGGCTGTTTCACCGGGAATATAAGCAAAAAAGCAACGATTATCAGCTTCAGTATAAAGCGTTTCCACAATAAAACTGCCAGCGTCCAGAGCTAGGTTTCGATATTGTTCGGATTTATGTTTATCTTGTTGCTCTAACACGTCAGCAAGCTTCCATAATGCTTGCGCGACATAAATGGTAGTAATTACATTGGGTTTGCCTTTGGGCACAAAAAAGGCACGAGCTTTCCAATCAAAATGATAACCCCAACAACTATGCTGCCATTGTTGTTTATCACACTGTTGCTCGATCAACCAATCAGCCAGTTCAATGCACAGGTTTAGTAACTCAGCTTCATTACTTTGTTGGTGCTGCTCCAACATTCCCAAAATAAATAAACCAATACCTTTAGGATTACGTTTTTTAGGAACACTGCATACAGGCCGAAAGTTAACAGAAGAACGTTTAAAAAACTGGATCCATGCCAAACCGATAACGTTATTTTTAAAAGATGGGAATATATCAAATAACTTACTATTCAAACCATCAAAGGGATCATAACCGGCAAAATCATCAGATTTAGACTTTGCGAGAATAACGTTACGTACTTGCATCACATTCATTAGTCAGTACTCTTAGCTAACACTTTTTTGTACAGTTCGTTAAGTTGTGGCATAACAGCATCTACACTAAACCGTTGTTCAAACTTATTCTTTGCCGCTGTAACATAAGCATCATTCAGTTCCCGATTAGTAATTAGTTCAATTAGAGCATTGGCCAGTGCATTAACATCACCGGCATCGATCAGTGTGCCATCAATGCCGCTGGTGATTGCATCGGGAATACCACCGACCCGAGTAGAAACAACGGCAACGCTATTTGCCATAGCTTCTAATACACCCATAGGAAACCCTTCGTTATAACTCGGTAAACAATAAATATCAGCCTCTGCCATTAGCTGTGCTTTTCGAGCTCCGGCTACCCATCCCAAAAATTGAACAGAGTTAAGAATACCTAAGCGTTCTGCCTCAGCTTGATATTCAGACACATCACCATCACCGCCCAGTTTCAAACGGGCATTAGGGAAAGTCTCTACAACCTTAGAAAAAGATTGGATTAGGTCCATAACACCTTTAGCATTACACATACGCCCTAAGAACAATATGTTTCCAATAGCTTTCTTCTCCGATTTCAAGTTAACATCAGAAACTACATTGTAAATAACTTCAATATTATTATATCTCGAGAATGTCTTTTGGAACCAATCTACCCACTGACTTGACAACACAATTATCTCATCACATAGCGCAAACGTTTTCCTAATATGTTCTTTTTTTCTGTGAGAACATTCAGAATTATAAAAAATATGAAACTCGCCACCGTGAAGATGCAGAATAACTTTGCCACGCATCATTTTCACAATGCGGATTATCATAGACTTCCTGAAATAGCTACCACGCGATGACATATGAATATGAACAAAACCAACTTTATAAAAAACGTGAAAATAAAAAACTTTAGCTAAAGCAGAAAAAAAGTATAACATGGCATAAATTTTCGAAAATTTCTTTCCATCTCGATGGGACGAAATCAGCGCAACATTGTTAGTAGCGAAAAATCCACAGTCACGATAACCTTGTACAACAGTTGCCACACCGCCTTTACCATCAATATCGGTAGAAACCATTAAGTTAATTTTTTTCATTTATATCCTTTAGACTTCACAAATAACATGCTTAAGTTTTCCTGATGAAGTCCTAGTTAACTTATCTACAACATGCACTTCAACTTTTATTTCAACACCTACACAATGTTTAAGATTATTAATTAACTTTTCTTCTTGAATGGAATTAAACTTCCCACATTCAACAACAGCATAAACAGAAACCTTTCCAAACGTTTTTTGTACAAATTGGGTTTCAAGTAACCCTTCAACGCCTTTAGGAACAAAACTTAATATTGCGGAGCCAATCTTATTCCCACCTATGGCAAGTAAATAATCTGTAGAGCGGCCTACAACTTCATCAATCAATGGATATACTCGACCACAGGGGCAAGACTCTTCTTTAGAAAGAAGAACTCGATCACCAGTTTTATACCTAATAAGTGGAAAATATAAGTTATTAAAATTAGTTCCAATTATTTCATTCGCACCATCAATCAATGGTCCAAATTCAACATGCGAATAATCCGTCAGCAAATGATAACGCCCATGCTCGCAGTTTGCGATAGCAGCTACTCGTTCAAACATGCCATACCAATCAAACACATTACAGCCGAACACTTTTGAAATAACACTACGCTCATGAAGACTTAGCTTTTCAGAAGAGGTAATGATGGCCTTCAGCTTAGCTGGATATACAAGACCATTCTGTTCTAAATAATTAGCAATAATTGAAATAGCAGATGGATATGCCTGAATAATATCCACTCCATAATCAACCATTGCTTCAATATAACTAGGTATGTTTTGGGCGGTAAGATGATATGAAGAAAGGTATAACATATCTTCAAAATAGGAGTTACGCCAAAACGGGGGCTTCGTCTGGTGTAACGGGACAATCATGTCACCTCTAAGCCAAGCACGTTTATCACCTTCCTTAAAACCAGCCCATTGAAGATGACGGGAAATAAAAGCTTGTTCATAAATTACAGAATGCATCGACTGCGGAATTTCCAACGGCATTCCAGTGGTACCACCTGTGGTTCCATGAACAACAACGTTTGGTTTTATCTTTGAACGAATCTCTGAAGCATTTTCTCTGCAGAGATTTTTATCCATAAATGGAAATTTATCGACATCCAACGAATTTGAAGAAACTTGGCTATAGAAAGACGAATTGTCGATTGCATTCAATAACACTTCATTTTTCTTTTTAATTCTATATGAATCTAACTTATCTATCGAATAGTCATGGCTTAACAACTCGGCAATAACTTCCTGAGTTTCTTTGTTGTTTCTCAATTTCTTTCTAGCTAAAGCACGCATACTTAACGCCAACGTTTGAAACCAAACTGGCGATTTCACGTATAGTTTACTAGTAAACATTAATACACCTATGGCTGTTAAGCTTTTGAACACATGATCAATTGAAGATAATTATCCAGAGACTTCGCTATGTCTCGCCAATTAAACTCTGCAACCGTATCTGCCAACTTGGCTGGTTCAAACTGATCAATCCTCTGATAAATGCTATCAAGTGCAGTGCAAAATGACTCCGCATTGTCATTACACAACTCACCCAACACCGTAGAACTCAATATTATTTTCTGCTCTTTAGTTGCAGTACCAACTACAGGCATACCTGATGATAAATATTCTAGAGTTTTAGTTACTGGCTGCACATCATAATATGGCGTTATGGGTACATAAGAGATGCCAACGTTAGAGTTTTGCAGAAAAGGTTCTATAACTGTATTTGGTAATCGTCCATGAAAAGTTACGATGTCATCAAGTTCCAGTTCGCCAGAAATCTGCTTTAAATAATTTAACTCGTTGCCCTCTCCATCACCTATGATTTGATATGAAATTTTATCCCTAGGCAATTTTGATTGCTCAACAAATCGCCTAAAACCAAACAGGGTATCCTGCAATTTTCGACCGGTGAGTGTACCAACATAAATTAAATTTAATGCATTGGCTTCCAGATGGTCACGTCGTTTAAACAACGTAGTTCCCAATGGCAGAAGTTGATAATTGAAAAGATACAATTTCTTGGCTAACGAATGAGAGATTGCAGTTTTGTGTTTAAAAAGATTCATTTCCAAAGACATTAGCGCGTTTTCTACAGAACGGACAAATTTATTATTTCTAACCGAACCTGTTCGAGTATCGCAAACAGAGGTCTTCCTATCGATATTTAATAACAACAACGAACACAAGAAGAAATGCTTAACAAAGTATACATCGCTATCTGCTAAGTTGCCTTTACAATATTGATAGAAATCAAACCATTTCCCAAAACCTAAGCGCTGTAACGGCATGTAACTGACTTGGACGCCTTCCATTTCTATCTTTGGCTTTCCAAAGTCTATACATATATAATGTATGTTATATTGTTCTCTTAAATACAAGCAGTAGTTGAATGTATCGGTTAAATAACCAAATTGATTACTGCAAACTATCGTTATTTTTTTTCTTGTCATGGAAAACCACATTAAAACCAATAGAACTTAAGATTAGGAATGGCATGCCGACCACCAACAAATTAATAGAATTAAGGTGTAGCGACAACGAGTAAAATGGATATATAAAAATAGCTGTAATAACGAACAAAGATGCACGGATAAATGATTCTTCCATTGGGCTAACTCTAGAGATATACCGTAACAATTTAATGTATGTGGCAATGTAAAGTACGCAAAGAATTACCACACCGATAACACCGACATCCCAAAGGTAGGTAGTAATCTGAGTGCTCGCAAAATTGATTAAGCTACCGTATGAAGCCGCTTCCATAATATGATAGTTTCCCGCTTTGGAGGAGGTTAACCCTACGCCAACTAGAGTCTCAAAATCAATGCCATATTCATATTTTTCACCAATCCAAATATCCATTGCGGCTTGTCGACTGACCTCACCAGTCTCGTAATCTATAACCTCGGTATCAACATACTCACCACTTAACTGTTCAATATAATCAGATACGCTCGAAACGGAACTGTTCTCTCCGACGTAAACCTTGCTATAAATAGTTAACAATGAATATAACAAGGCTATAGTTATAATTGCCGCCAATATTAATTTTGCCGGACGAATCCAATCATTTTTTTGTACAACATGAAGTAGAATTAAAAAAACCAACAAGAAAATAATTTTGGTTTCAATTAAAAACAGGCAGAACGAAGCACATATTAACGCGAGAAAATCAAGAGATTGATGCTGAGAACCTCTTATTCTTGAAACGCACAACACGACAAAGTAACACAAGAACAACAATAAACCTGCGCTATTTCCCCCACCACCTTCTGAATTAAATCCAAAGGTTCCAGTCATTAAATCCCAATCAAATGCGCGATCCCCTACATTTCTCGCTAAAAAAAGGAATTGGTAACATAAAAAAGGTAATTGGATGAACAAAATCAAGCGAATCAGTCTATAAAAGTACTCCAACTGATTTCGTCCAAAACCAATGTTCACCAAAACCAATAAACTTAAGGTTGGGAGAATGTAATCCTTTACCGCAACCATTTTTAGAGAGATTGGCGTGTTAAACAAAAAGCAAAACACAAACAAGTAAACGAACCAAACGAAGAGCCAAACCGTATCCCGCTTGAAAGCCAGCTGAATATTATTCTCTCTAGAAAAAAGTAATAAAAATGGTGTCATCACCCCCAACCAATATAACTGAGGTATATTAAACAAGCTGGCAAAAACACCAATAACAATTAAGTTAAATATATAAACAAAAGAATTTATATATCCAAAATTTGAAAGTAAATTATCTTTCACAGATGATCACTCTGGCTTATGCGTCAATACAAAATGACGACAAATCAATGCGGATATCAATAAGGAAACAGAGGCAGACAAAGAGAAGTAGAGTACAGCTGTACTGAATCCACTTTGCAGCCCAATATAGATTGCGGCAGTCGTAATTACTGCATGAAATACCTGCCAAGCCAAGTCATATTTCTGCCGCCTTAAAACTGTATATACGTGTGTTATTGGAGACAGCACCAAAAGAGATATCATGTATGGTAGGAGATATATAGCGTAATCATTTATACCGCCCCACCCATCTCCCATAGCGAAAAGAACAACCTCGTCAAAAACCGTTAGGATTACTACTACCGCAACCGCACTTACAATTGCCGTATAGAAACAAAGTCGATAATAGTTTTTTAACCCTGATAATGGATCTTTCGATATTTCACGTTTAACCACATCGGATACTGCAGCGGTTACAATACTAACAGGAGCAATCAGCAGCTTCTCGACCAGAACGTATTTCGCTATTTGTTCCGAAGAAACTCCCAACGTCCCTGTTAATAGAATTAATGAGGTTGAAGAGTATCTTGCAATGAAATGGGCTGGAACTAAATAATTGACTGTGTCTTTACACTTTTTGAATACAGAAAATCCATCAGTTACACTCGAATTATAAAATAAGGAGCTTCCATTTTCTTTTTTATCATATAAAACAGGAATCGCGTTCGAAATAGAAAATGTAATAATTATTGATTCAGCGGACAAGTCAAAAAAACAGGATATAAGATAAAATACGGACGGCACTGAAAATGCTCTTATTATTCGCAATTCCGCATTTAACTTAAACTTACCTTGCTTAACGTTGTCTTGTATAACAAACTCAAAATACCCGGCAAAGAATAAGAAGATAAAAAAGCTTGAAAACAACAATATAGCATTAGCCACCATGGCAGGAACATATTGCAGCGCCAATAATGTTAACGCAATGGAAATAAAAAATGCCATTACCGGCAAAATCAGCTTGAATATATTTCTTAATCGCGCAATGTTATCCCTAGATAAAACATACACTGCAAATTCTAACTTTAACGTCGAAAAAACAAGTGCAACTATCAGCCAAGAATAAAGATATGAAAAGTCCCCAAATGTTTGGGGACCACTCATTTTAGCTATCAGTGGGATCGATAATAGCGATATTGCCTGAGCCATAGCAACTCCGATACCAGTTGCGATGAATGAGCGCATGTTCTCAATTTTAGGTAGTTTTCTTAGCATCGAATTACGATTATTTTAGGTTAAACTATTCCACGCGTATCAATCACAATTTTCTTGGCAAACTGCGTCTTGTCTGCTGTTTTAAATTGCTTATGGTCGACTAGCACAACAACTATATTGGCTCTTTCCATTGCTTGTTGTAGGCTGACCAACTGTATATCGCTGTTAGCAAGGCGGTTTGGTAGTTCTTTAATATTGGGTTCAACAGCCAACAGCTCCGCGATACCTAAGCCAGCCAAATGTTCCACAATTTGTACAGCTGGGCTTTCGCGCAGGTCGTCAATGTCCGCTTTAAAGGCAAGCCCTAAACATGCGATCACCGGTTTCTTAAACTCATCTGCCGCTTTTTCTACTTGCTCAATCACATAGTAAGGTTTGGCATCATTAGTCAGACGCGCCTGACGGATGATTTTGGCTTCATCTGGGCAGCTATCGACAATAAACCAAGGGTCGACTGCAATACAGTGTCCACCTACACCTGGGCCTGGGTTCAAAATATTCACTCGAGGGTGACGGTTAGCCAGTTTGATCAGTTCCCAAACGTTGATTTTTAGTTTTTCACAGATGATGCTGAGTTCATTGGCAAACGCGATGTTCACATCGCGGAAGGAGTTTTCGGTTAATTTCGCCATTTCAGCCGTGCGAGCATTGGTGATAATGCATTCACCGCGAACAAAGATCTCATACAGTGCCTTTGCTTTTGCGCTACACGCCTCAGACAAGCCACCAATCACACGGTCATTTGAAACCAGCTCATGGAGTACATAGCCAGGTAACACTCGTTCTGGGCAGTGCGCCACATTGATGTCTGCACTTTCACCTACCTGTTGAGGGAAAGTAAGGTCAGGCCTTGCTTGTGCAAGCCATTCAGCCAATTTTTCTGTTGCACCTACAGGTGACGTAGATTCAAGCACCACTAAGTTGCCTTTCTCAAGCACCGGGGCGATCGCTTTTGCGGCGGCTTCAATGTAAGAAAGATCAGGCTTGTGCTCGCCACCTACACTGTGAATAAATGGCGTCGGCACAGCAACCATAAACGCATCCGCTTTTTCAGGTTCCAAGGTCGCTTTTAAGTTGCCCGTTGCAACTACCCCTTTCACAACAATGTCTAGGTCGGGTTCAACGATATGAATTCTGCCTTCATTGATGGTATCAACCGCATTTTTGTTAACATCCACACCAATGACTTGGACGCCTCGAGAGGCAATGACAGCCGCCGTGGGCAAGCCAATGTAGCCAAGCCCGATTACCGATACTTTTTGAAATTCCATTTTAGTCACCTTATCAAGATTTAATTCGTTGCAAGAATGTCAGCAATTCGTTCACATGCCTTTCCATCCCCATATGGATTGTGGGCTTGGCTCATTTGTTGGTAGGCAATCTCATCACTGAGTAATACATTGAGTGCTTGGCAAATCACATTATCGTCTGTACCAACCAGCTGAACCGTTCCCGCGCTCACTGCTTCAGGGCGCTCAGTGGTTTCTCTCATCACTAAAACGGGTTTGCCTAATGAAGGGGCTTCCTCTTGAATGCCACCAGAATCGGTGAGAATAAGATGCGCTCTGTCCATCAGATAAACAAAAGGTAGATATGTTTGTGGTTCGATAAGGTGAATGTTACTCACCCCTTTAAGTAGGCGATTGACTGGTTCTTGTACCATTGGATTTAAATGCACTGGATAAAGGATATCGCAATCTGGGTGTGTTTTTGCTGTTTGTAACAGTGCCTGGCATATTCGCTCAAAACCACCGCCAAAACTCTCTCTTCGATGTCCAGTAACAAGAACAAGTTTGCGTTCCGGAGACAACATCGGAAACAGCGCTTCTAACGTTTGTTTTAAATCATTGTCTTGCTGTATTTTGTCTCGCACGTGAAACAAAGCATCGATCACCGTGTTACCTGTAACAAAGACTCCATCATCTGGGTAGTTTTCTTTTAACAAGTTTTGCTTGGCAGTTTCCGTTGGGGCCAAATGGTACTGCACCAGTGCTCCAGTCAGTTTACGATTTGCTTCTTCCGGCCATGGTGAGTAGATATTGCCCGTTCGCAGGCCCGCTTCAACATGGGCAACGGATATTTGCTGATAATAGGCAGCAAGAGAGGCGGCTAAAGTGGTCGCTGTATCACCATGAACAATCACAATATCTGGACGAAACGTTTGCAACACGTTCTCCATACCAATCAGAATTTTATTGGTTACCTGAGTAAGGCTTTGCCCTGGTTGCATGATGTTCAAATCGTAATCTGGAACAACCCCAAACAACTCAAGGACCTGATCAAGCATTTCACGGTGCTGTCCGGTTACACACACTTTCGCATCAAATCGAACATCACCTTTTAGTTGGTGTACTAATGGTGCCATTTTTATCGCTTCTGGGCGTGTGCCAAAAGTAATGAGGACTTTTTTCATTGAATTATTTCTCTTTAACAAAACCAACTAACGTTAAAAATCGAACTTATTTTTGCTGATAAAAGCAGTTCTAGTGAGAAGTGGTTTACTTGATACCCAGACACGCTACCGCCACTGATTGTCGCTATCAGAGTGCGTTCAAAAGGCTCTAAATGCTCGATATACCAATTGTTCATTACAGCTGGTCAGCGCCAACGTTTGCATTTACTAACAAACGTTGTTGTCTAGGCGATAAGGGGTCAAGCGTGTAACTAAACCAATGCCACCATCAATGCTTCTTTTTGTGTTAGGTAAGTTAAAATGCCATCGGCACCCAATTCGATGAGATCGAGGGTGCGTTCAAACTCTTTGAGAGGTCCTTGGTAAGGGTCTGCTATCTCTTTATTGTCTAATTGAGTGTGGGCCAAATAGAGCGCCACTTTGTTACGAGAGAGTTTGGGGCAAATATCGAGTATGTCTGCCATTACAGCTTTATCGACAGCGTAAATGCGATGAAAACGAGCTATATCGTTGAAGGTTAATGTACGGGAGTGTAAGCCTTGAAGGGAGTAGCCACGTTGCTGGCCAACGTGAATGGCTTTTTCGTCAGGTTGTTTACCACTGGTTTCCGCGATTAAACCTGCGCTCTCAACGTGGAGTGCAATCCCACTTGCTTTTGCCTTCTCGCGCAATACCGCCTCTGCGAGCGGAGATCGGCAAATGTTGCCTCTACAAACAATGAGAGCTGACAATTCCATTTTGTCCCTAGCCAATTATTCTTTGAGTAGATATCAAAGCTTTCCTTATTAATGCTTGGCATATTAACCTATTTGCAAATGCAACTTTGTCACTATTTTGAGAAACTCATCCCTCTGCCGAAGCAGCTTATTTTGCTGGGGTAGTACGGGAGCTATTTGCGCCCCCCTCGAGACACCGATTTTCCTGCTGATGTTTTGAGGGAGACTGGCTGCAGATATCGCAGAAGTGAAAGGAAAAAGAAAAAAGGGAAGCATCTGCTTCCCTAGGTATTGATTGGCTTAGTGAATGGGCGCATCACCCTTTTGCGCATACTTGCCAAAGTAATGCTCTAGTACTTCTGGGGTTAATTTGCCTTCGGCTTCGAGTCGTTTCAGCTCAGCAGCAATCTGCTTTTGCTCATCAAGAGACGGTAACTTCACCTCTGGCTCTTGACTCGCCTCTTCTGAAATCATCTGAAGTTCTTGTTCAAAATCACTCATTTTCACTTACCTAAAATGGTCAAAACTGTCTCGGATTCTACCTAAATTTACAGTTTGAAGCTACCCACCATAGCATCAAGACGGCGCGACAACGCTCTCAGTGCTTGGCTTGCATCCGCCAGTTCTTCTGCCGTGCTTGTCGTCACTTCATTAATGGCGTTAATTTCCTCAATGTTCTGGTTAATGGTATGCACTACGGTGGATTGCTCTTCTGTTGCCGTTGCCACTTGCGTGTTGCGATCTGAAATGTCAGCAATACGCTCAGATATTCCCATCAGTACGTGCACCGCTTCATCGGTCGCTTCTACCCCTTCAAAAGTGACCGCTTTGCCTGCATTCATCGCCGTGACTGCGTCTTTAGCATCGTTTTGTAGCTTGTTGATCATCTTCTGAATTTCTTCGGTCGATGTGGCGGTGCGGCTGGCGAGGTTTCGCACCTCATCGGCTACCACGGCAAAGCCACGCCCTTGCTCACCTGCGCGAGCGGCTTCAATCGCGGCGTTTAGCGCAAGCAAGTTGGTTTGTTCTGAAATGCCGCGAATCACATCGAGAATTGAGCCGATTTCTTGGGTAGTAGACGCTAACTGAGAAACCACTTGGCTGGTGGTTTCAACGTCATCTGCCAAGCGAGAAATCACGTTCTTCGCTTTGGTCACCACATCACGCCCGAGCTTTGTGTTACTCGATGCTTGATTTGCGGTGTCCGCTGCCGTTGCTGCATTCGAAGCGATTTCGCTGATGGTTGCGCCCATCTGATTAATCGCAGTCACAACTTGGATGGTCTGATCTCGTTGCTCTTGGCTGTTGTCGTGGGTCGTAGAGGCCTTCGCCGACACCGTTTCTGCCGCTGTATTTAAGGAGGTGCTGGTCGCTGCAACTTCTTTCATTGTTGCATGGATTTTCTCAATAAATCCGTTAAAGCCAGAGGAGAGTTGCGCAATCTCATCTTTTCCTTTGATTTCGATCCGCTGTGCTAAGTCGCCATCACCGCGACCCAAATCAGTAAATCGAGCCGCGATTTGTTGGATCGGCTTGGTAATGCTGTTCGCAAGGATGATACCCATCAAGATAAACACCGCCGCCACCACAAACGTTGTGATCAACATTTGACTCGCGGCCGCATCAAGGTCTGCAAACACTTCATTTACAGGTACAACACCCACAACATACCAGTTCATCGATGGAACATAAGCACTAGCAACAAACACACGTTGACCATCGACTTCGGTTTCAAACACCACATCTTGCTGTTTGTTCAGTAATGATGATGGGTTTTCCGTCACATAAGCGGAAAGCGGTTTGCCGACCGCCTGTCTGTTTTTGTGGATTTGAATTTTACCTTGGCTGTCGACGAGAAAAACGTAACCCGTTTTTTCTATCTTAAAACCATTCAGTTTGCTCACCATCTCGTCCATAGACTTCGAGACACCTGACATCGTAAAGCCAGAAAGGTGTTGATAGTTTGCAAACATCTTCACCTCACCATTCGCTTCAGTGAAGATGCTGACCATGGTCGATTGGCCTGAATTAATAAAACCAAAGAACCAGCCATCTTGTGCTTGCGTCAACTGACGCAAAAAGCCGTTCTGATTCCAGTAGTAGGCTGTTTTTCGGTTGGCAACAGAAGCATCGTTCAACTTGTACTGATTCTTGACATTGTTCAGCTGCTGAACAAGCTTAGTTTGTCCTTCAGGATCATTGGTTTCTTGCAGACTATCGCGTACAAATTCATTTTTAGCCAACTGCTCAGCGGCAGATAGGAGCTGAGAGACATCTTTATCAATCTCCAAGTTGATCTGGCTCAGGATCAGCGGCAGCTCAATATCCACGAGACGATGACTGATCACCTCTCGTGACTGCTTCTGAGCCATAAAACCAAGAAGGATCGTAGAAGCAAGCACAGCAAAAGTTATCCCCAAGACAACTTTCTGCTTAATACTCAATGAGTTAATATTTATCATATTTGGACCTTTAACAAGAATCACTTATTGTGGATAGTATGCGATAAGACAACGACAAAACGCCGTAATATAGCACATCTTTTGTTACATTCTTATGGGTATAGCCTATATCGGCGAGTCAGACCGAAACTGAAATGATTTATAGTTCACAGGTCACATATTACGCTCACCACCCAACCCATGCTTTCGAAACCAGCCCTAATGAACCTGAAAAATTATTATTGTTCCCTTGAGATCATTGCCGAGCATCCCAACTTGATATTTTGATGCTAAGCACGGAACTTTGTTCGAGTTTTGTAAACCAATAAACAAATTCATTTATGTAGTAACGCTATGCCACAACGCAGTTTTGATGCCTTAAACACCTATCTACAATCTCAAATTGTTGGCCAGCCAGAACTGGTCAAGCAGTTACTCATTGCACTGTTAGCCAACGGGCACATTTTGGTAGAAGGCCCTCCCGGCCTGGCCAAAACACGCGCGGTCAAAGCGCTGGCAGATTGTATTGAAGGCGATTTTCATCGAATTCAGTTCACGCCGGACTTGTTGCCTGCCGATTTAACGGGCACCGACATTTTTCGCCCTGAAAAAGGGGACTTTATCTTTCAAGCGGGTCCGATCTTCAACCATTTGATTTTGGCGGACGAAATCAACCGCGCACCCGCTAAAGTACAGGCTGCGATGTTGGAGGCGATGGCAGAAGGCCAAGTAACAGCAGGCCGACAAACCTACCCGCTGCCAAAGCTGTTCTTAGTCATGGCAACGCAAAACCCGATCGAGCAAGAAGGTACTTACCCACTGCCTGAAGCGCAGTTAGACCGCTTTTTACTCCATTTGGATGTGGATTACCCTGACGCAGAAAACGAGCTTGCTATTTTGCGCATCAACCGAGGCGAAGCCAAAGGTGAAGCACAAGCCGAAAAACCGCTCGTGACACAACAAGATGTTTTCTCAGCGCGCCAAGCGGTGCTGAATGTTCAGATGGCAGAGGCTCTTGAGCGCTATGTGGTGCGGTTAGTCATGGCGACACGTCAGCCTGAGCTATACGACTCACAACTCGCAGAATGGGTCGGATTGGGAGTGAGTCCACGTGCTACTATCGCCTTAGATCGCTGCGCCCGCGCCCTAGCCTGGCTCAGTGGACGAGATTATGTCACCCCTGCAGATATCCAAACCATGGCGTACCCGGTGCTAAGACATCGCATTATGCTCTCTTACCGTGCACAAGCCGAAGGGATAAGCACAAACCAAGTGATTGATAAGCTGATCAGCTTGGTGGGAAGTGCTTAATTGATGAGTGTTGCTGCATTGCCACCCTTTGCGAATGGCGTCACGCTCTCGCTTGATGAGCTCATTTACTATCAGAGCCAATCAGTACGTTGGTTGCCGCCTGCACGCAGCGTGCTGTCGGTGTTGAGTGGCGCTCATGCCAGCCGTCAACGTGGCCGAGGGATGGATTTTGAGGAAGTACGCCAATACCAGCAAGGTGATGACATCCGCACCATTGATTGGCGTGTCACCGCTCGTACTGGTAAAGCACACACCAAGCTCTTTAGTGAAGACAAAGAGCAAGCCGTCATTCTTTATATAGACCTCAGCAGCAGTATGTTTTTGGGGTCACAGTACCTGTTCAAATCGGTACAGGCCGCACACCTTGCCAGCGTGTTGTTGTGGACGACATTAGCGAAAAAAGATCGATTAGGTGCACTGATCGATGATGGCCATACCCTCTTTGAACACAAGCCTTCAGCGTTAACGCGCAATGGTTTGTCGTTTTTGCACCAACTCGCGGAGCAGCACAACCGTCGCCAAACTGCACATTCTGAAGCGCCTCGCTCAAACGGCGAAGTCTTTGAACGATTGAAGCGCATGTCACCGAAAGGTTGTCAGATTATTTTTCTTAGTGACTTTGTTCAATTTTCAGAACAGGAACTTGGCCAAATTGGTCATTTGAAACAGCATAACAGCGTTCATTTGATACAACTTTATGATCCACTTGAATCTGGTCAAACCGATTATCGAGGTCAAGTGATGGCCAGCAATGGCAAGCACTCTCGCTGGTTTGACTTTGGTTCAAAAAAGCAAAAAATGGCCTTAAAAGCGAATTTCGAACAGCATCAACAACGCTTGCAAAGGTTAAGTTATCGTAATGGAATACCGTTTAGCACCCTTTCGTGTGCGAAACCCTTAATCAATCAATTAACTGCGTAATAATAATGACAACAAACACTCAACCTTTAGCGCTGCAACCTTTGATTCTACCGGACGCCCCCTCATGGTTTCCCTTGGCGTGGGGATGGTGGGCCACAATTGCCGCCACACTCGTTTTTCTCTTGTCCATTTGCCTGTTTTTCCTTTGGCGTAGGAAACGCTTAAAAGCCAAACGAGCGGCGTTACATTTGTTTCTCAAACCCACCACTCCGCACACACCTTCCACGGCCATAGAGTTACTGCGTCAAGCGGCGCTGTGCTACCACTCCAGAGAGTCTATCGCCTCTTTGCACGGAGAAAAGTGGTATCAGTTTCTCGATACACAACTCGGAGACAATCGCTTTAGTAGCAAAATGTCATTGTGGCAAGCAGCGCTCTACCAAAATGTACGAAGTGAACATGACCTCGACTTAGTTCAAGACTGCCAATTGTGGGTGGAAAAAGCGCTACCACCTAAGCGAGGATTGCGTGGCTGAGGGATTTCAGTTCCTTTGGTGGGGAATGTTTGTCCTCTTGCCGTTACCGTATTTGGCGTTTCGCTTGCTTCCAGAGACGAAGCCGACGCTCGCCATTCATTTGGCGTATCTGCCTAAAGAGCAAGACTCTGCTGGCGTGAAGCAAAAATTGGCCAAACTCACAACATTCGGGATTTGGCTTGCTTTGATAAGCGCGGCGGCTCGTCCGGTTTGGTTCGGCGAACCGATTGAACACTTTCCGCAATATAGTGATCTCATGCTGGTGGTCGATCTGTCTGGCTCGATGCAACAAGAAGATATGCTGAAAGATGGCGACTATATCGACCGTTTGAGCGCGGTAAAAAATGTTGTGTCTCAGTTTATCGAGCAGAGACAAGGTGATCGACTCGGGTTAGTGTTGTTTGCAGACCATGCTTACTTACAAACGCCAATTACCGCAGACAGAGCCACTGTCGCCGAACAGTTAAAGCGAACTGTGATAGGCCTGATAGGGCAAAAAACCGCCATTGGTGATGGCATTGGTTTAGCCACAAAAACCTTACTCGATAGCGATGCGCCTCACCGAACTTTGATTTTGCTCAGTGATGGCAGCAACACTGCGGGGACGTTATCCCCCCTTGAAGCGGCAGAAATTGCACAAAAATTCGGCGTAAAAATCTACACCATCGGTATTGGTGCCGGTGAGATGGAAGTCAAACAGTTTTTCATGACTCGTAAAGTTGACACAGCGGCGGATTTGGATGAAAAAACATTAAGCCAAATTGCCACTTTGACGGGAGGTCAATATTTTCGCGCACGTAATAACGATGAGTTGCAGACGATCTATCACGCTATCAATCAACTGGAACCCGTCTCATCTGAAGCGCAAATATGGCGACCTCAACAAGAATGGTTTGCTTATCCGTTGATGCTGGCCCTCACTCTTTCACTACTGCTGTTCTTATCTCGGAGAAATCATGCCTGATCTGGTTTTTCTTTCACCATGGTGGCTGGTGGGCTTTGTCGCCTTACCCTTTCTTTGGCTTATAGGGCGCTTTCAACGCAAAAGAGCGCAAGGCCCGATCGCCGCTCATTTAAGTCAAATAGCCACCAAGCCAACGGGATCCCTCACTATCACTGTTTGGATTGTCGCTTGGAGCCTAGGTTTGATCGCGCTAGCTTCACCAAGTTGGCAAACCAGCTCTCGTCCCATTTTTAGTACACAGCACAATCGCGTGTTGATCATGGATATGTCTCAATCCTTATATGCAAAGGACATCTCGCCTAGTCGACTGCAGCAAGCAAAATATAAAGCCATGGATCTACTTCCCATGTGGAAGGAAGGCAGCACCAGCCTGATTGCCTACGCGGGGGATGCGTACATTCTGAGCCCTCTCACCAGCGACAGCAAAACGTTAAGCAATCTGGTGGCAAATCTTTCGCCCGAGCTAATGCCATATCAAGGGGCATATTTGCCAAACGCTATCCGACTTGCATTGGCGCAACTGGCAAAAGGAGACACTGTCGAAGGTGACATTGTTGTCATCAGTGACGATGTGGATGATCAAGAGTTAAGTGAATCGTTACAACTATTGAAAGGCAAACAAGTCCGCGTGTCTGTACTTGCAGTAGCAACACCGGATGGCGCGCCGATCCCTCTGCCTGATGGTCGTTTATTGAGTGACACCGCCGGTCAAATCGTTGTGGCGAGGTCAAACTTGCTCAACATGGCGAACTTAGCACAAAAAACCAGTGGTTCTTTCGCTCCAATCCAGTTTGGTAATCAAGATGTCGCTCAAATCGCAGCACTGACTCAGACATCAAACACGATGATGGATCACAAAGAGCAGGCTGACCAACGCAGTGACGTGCGTGAAAACGGCGGCTATTGGTTAGTCCCAATCCTGTTACTCTTGGCTTTGCCCTTGTTTCGTCGTGGCGATATCTGGATGATGGCACTGGTACTCATCCCCATCCTAACAACGCCTCAAGTCGAAGCATCACCTTTTCTTAATTCAGATCAACAGGGCAAAGCGCTGTTTGACCAACAAGATTACGCAGCCGCAGCAAAAACCTTTGAGGATACAAACTGGAGAGGCGCAGCAGCGTATCAAGCTGGTGAGTATGATCTTGCTGCACAGCAGTTTGCGCAATCGCAGAGCGCGGAATCGCTCTACAATTTGGGCAATGCACTGGCGCAAAACGGCCAATATGATGATGCGCTGGAGGCTTACCAAAAAGCGCTTGAGAAAAACCCGAACCTCAAACAGGCACAAGCCAATCGCCAAGTTGTAGAAAAAGCAAAACAGCAACAGCAACAGCAACAGCAACAGCAACAGCAACAGCAACAGCAACAGCAACAGCAACAGCAACAGCAACAGCAATCTTCAACAACTCAACCATCGAGTCAAGAGAAGAATCAGGAAATAACAAAAGAAAATAACAAAGAAAAACAGTCAGATAAAATCGAAAGCAACCAAAAAGACAAAACCAAAAACAACGCAGATTTGGCTAACAGCCTAACTGAAAAACCGAAGCCTTCCGCCGATGAGTCGGATACGCAACAACGAGAGAGAGAGCAAGATCAAGATCAGAATCCCGACTTAAGAAAGCTGGAATCAGTGGAAAACGCTCGAGATCCTGCCTACCTGCTCAAAGCACAGATGGTATTGCAAGCCCAGCAAAAACCTGTTCCAGAAAACTATGAAAAAAAGTGGTAATCAGTAAGCAATGAACCGAATCGTAACCTTTTTCATCTTGTCCATGGCGCTGCTTTTCCCACAGTTTGCATGCGCTAAAAGCATTATCGCTAGCGTTAACAAAACCAAAGTGTCGAAAAATGAAGTTGTGCAACTCACCGTGCGAGCAGATTTTTCGCTTGATGCCGATGACATTGACTTTTCATCACTCAACCAAGACTTTTTTACCTCTGGCCCAAGGTTTCTCTCATCAAGTAACTACACCAACGGCAAGTCTTCCAAGTTAAGTGAGTGGACACTTTCGATTGCACCCAATCGAGCTGGGTATCTCACGATTCCATCTTTCAGTGCAGAAGGAGTAAGCAGTGATCCTATCGTGCTGGAAGTGTCTGTGGATCAACATGAGCCAAAGCAACAAGAGATCGTTCAATACGCATTACAACTGGCTCAAGACACACTCTATCCACAACAATCGACACAACTCAAAGTAGAAATCCGCATTTTGGCGGATCCGCGTCGTCTTGAAAATCCGCGAATTGCTCCACCAGCAATCTCTGGGATGCAGTTGGAACCTCTGGGGCAAAGCCGTCAGTATCAACGTGTTGAAAATGGTCTGCAAATTACCGTTATTGAACAAAATTACCGTCTGACTGCGGAAACTGAAGGGCGATTTGAGTTGTTCGGTCCACGCCTGACAGGTTCATACATTTACGGCGATAGCCTAACAGGATCGACCAAAATTCTCACACTGGACGCCCCAGCATCAAGCCAAGTACTGACCGTTAAGCCAATCCCTACCCACGCGGTCAAACCTTGGTTACCTGCTGCTGAGTTAACACTAAAACAAGCTTGGCTGGGTAATAGCCCATCCACTGACCAAGTGGAACAAGGCAGCAGCGTGACTCGTGAAATTACGTTGACCGCAAAAGGCATTGACCAAAACTTGCTGCCTTCTTTGACCATTAACTATCCTGATTCTGTCAGGGTGTACAGTGAAAAGCCGGTGGTGATACAACAAGCCGATGGCGTGGTTGAAATGAAAGTAAAACAAGTGCTGATTCCGACAACCACAGGCGAGCTCACACTCCCCTCTTTGCAGTTGGACTGGTGGAACACACAAACCGATCAAGCAGACAAAGCCTTTCTCGAAGGACGGCAGTTGAACATCACGCCAAGTACGGCGCAAGTTTACACGTTGCCAGTGGGCAGTGACGAACCTGAAGCTTCTACTGACGCTCAGCATTCAGAGATACATTCTGCCCCCAATCACACCAATATTTGGTTTTATCTGACTTGGGTATTTGCCGCCTTCTGGCTGCTAAGCTCAATCTTAGCGGGTTATTGGTACAAACGCGCTAAAACGGTTCCACGCCTAGAAGGCAAAGGCGAAGAGATATCACACGTTTCACCGTCGCTTGAGCAGTGTTTAACCAGTGGTGATGCCATTCAAATTGAAGCGCGCGTACGCGCATGGATCAAACAACATGCTCCCAATGCAGAACTGCTCAGTCAAATTGAACAAGAGTTGCATCTACTGCATCAAGCAACGTACGCCCATGACAGCGGTAAATGGCCATCTGACAAATTATCAACTCTGTTAAAAACGCATGGAAAATCACCTAACTTTAACGATGATTTTTCGCTGCCAAAACTGTAACTCATCACTGCTTAGTGCAAACAAAAATCCCTTATGTGCACCAGATCTGCACATAAGGGAATGAACGCTGACATCAAGGACGTGACGAGTCATCGCAACGAGAACAACTACTTACTTAACGCGCATGTCTCTGCCACATTTTCCTCGTTGGCAGAGAACAAACAGACACAGTTTCTACCTCGCTCTTTTGCTTGGTAGAGTGCCACGTCGGCTTGTTGATACAATTTATCAAAATGAAGGTCTCTCCCTTTTACCGTATCGACTGAAACACCGATTGAGACAGTTAATACCTCTCCACTTGGGTTCACTTTATGGCGGATTTTTTCCTTTTCGATACAGTCTCGGATGCACTCCGCACGTTGATAAACTGACTTTTCGTCGCTGCCTATCATAAGCAAAACGAATTCTTCACCACCAATACGACAAAAGACCTCTTCTTTTCCTGTGCTGTGATGATCGAGAATGTGGCCAATACGCATTAACGCGATATCGCCCTCCAAATGACCATAGTGATTATTGAACAGCCCAAAGTGGTCAATGTCGATGAGTATCAAGCCAAGGGAAAGAGCTTTGTCATCTTCACGTAAGCAGATCGATTCCATGACATGCTCTAGCATCCGCCTATTACCCAATCGGGTAAGGGGATCTAGCTTAGAAAGGATATCCAGTTGACGGTTGGCTTCTTCAAGTTCCTGCGTACGCTTACGCACTTCCTTTTCTAAGTTTTCATTGAGTTCACTGATCGCTTCTTGAGCCTGGGTTCTTTGGAGAACTTCCGCCAAGCTCGATGCAAACATCCTTAACACTTCACGCAGTTGTGAGGTCAGCGGAGAACGAGTCAATAAATTATCCACTGCAATAAAAGCAATCGGGACTTTTGTGTTGCTGGTTAACAGCGTCATTGCCCCCCAACCGAAACCAACAATATTGCAATCATGATAAATCGGGACCGACTCTTCAAACGCCACTTCATTAGGCATAGAACGAGCCAAATTGATCAAAGCATAATCCTGTGTTTCACCAAAAAAGTACGATTCATCAACCACATTGCCTTGGATATCCGTTCCCCAAGTGCCTTGCATATACGTGCAGTGTTCATCGGTTAAAAATACCGCCATCCGATCCACACCAAGGTGTTTGATGGCAAAGGAAACTGCAGATTTGCAAACATCACTCACGGTGACACAGCGTGAGAGCTCAACCATACTCGAGTGCAGCATCCTGACATTCTGCTCTTGGCGCTTGCGAATATAAATTTGCGATAGCAGCGAACCAAAAGATTGCAGCATCTGCTTTTGATAACTGGTAATCGGCTTACGGTGAATGAAATTATCCAGCGCCAACCAGCCGAACGGTTCATGGCCATCACGTAGAATCAACATCACATTCCATCCCTGCCCAACCACTTGGCCTGCGGTATACAACGGAGTCTCATTCAACACAACTAGGTTGGTATCGCGAGAAGAAAGCGCGGTGACGTAATCTTCACCAAGTTGGTGTAAGTCATACTGGGTATGGAACTCGCTAACGGTATTGCCGTGTTCATCCGTACCATAGGTACCGTTGAAACACCGTTTTTTCATGTCAAGCAGCATGAAGGTCGAACGGTCAAACCCGAGTCGATCGCGCAGCGCTTCGACCGCCATACGATAGAGATCGTTGAGCGAGCTTGGATTGGAGATTTCCAACGCTACCTCTTGAACCAACTTCATGTTGTCGATGAACTGTTCGCGCTGATTGATTTCGTCAATGTATTGCGCTTCTCGAATGTCACGATTTTTGATTTCTAAAGCAGCCTGCTTTTCCGCTCTGATGCATTGCCACCTTGCGGCCACCAATTGCATAACATCATGCGTTTTTTCATACACATCGTCTGTCGAACCGACTTTCACACCTTGGATCAAAATATAGGTTCGTAGCATCGGGAAATTATCTAACATCATGATGTAGCTGTTGCTGCCCAGTAACGTTGTGTAATCCCAGCTGCAGGTGTTGATGGCGAGTGGAATTAAGCTTTCGGAGGTATCGAACTGCCTTGCCCATTGCCAAAATGCCGAAGGAAAATCGATAAGCGACGCCGGCTCACCGCTCGAAAAGCGCACTGAAAGAGATTGATTGACGCTAGGGTCATCAAAAATGACCATCGCTTCAACTTGCAGCAATTTGGAGAGGTAATCAAACATCGTCTCAGCCAGCAATCGATGATCTCTGGTTGAGGACACTTTGCGCATAAAGCTTCGGAAATCCACTGTGCTAACACCGTTTTTCTATTACAGATTCCCCAATAAGGTATCGCGCCAACACTGTGCAATCAAATGCATTCAAAATCAGCTGTTAAGTCGTTCGCATTTTCCTATCGGATTATGTCTTAAGCGAGAGAGTGTTGGCATTTTTTCTCTTGGTGATGATAACGCTTGCATCAATTTATAAATTTGCTGAATAACAGAATCGCAGCAAGCAACCGCAAAACGAATAGACAAAAAAGCCCCTCTGAATAGAGGGGCAAAATACCATCGCTTATAGTTATAATTTCGTCTCACTATTGCGCTGTTTAGGCGCTGTGTTTTTAACCAAAGTCACCATTCACGTAACCACGTGTGCGATCGTCTCGCGGTTCACTGAAGATCACTTGGGTATCATTATGCTCGACCAATTCACCCATTAAGAAAAAGGCGGTGCGATCCGAAATGCGTCGTGCCTGTTGCATCGAGTGCGTCACAATCACGATGGTGTAGTTCTTCTTCAGCTCTTCCATCAGTTCTTCAATTTTATGTGTCGCAATGGGATCAAGCGCAGAGGTTGGTTCATCCATCAGGATCACATCCGGCTCCATCGCAATGGTGCGCGCGATACATAAACGCTGCTGTTGACCACCAGAAAGGCCAAAAGCATGCGATTTTAGACGATCTTTCACTTCGTCCCATAACGCCGCGCCACGTAGTGAACGCTCGACCACTTCATCAATCTGTTTCTTGTCTTTGATGCCTTGCGCACGCAAGCCATACGCGACGTTTTCATAGATGCTCATCGGGAATGGGTTTGGCTTTTGGAACACCATGCCCACCTTAATGCGCAGATCCGCGACATCAATATTGCCGTAGATATCTTCGCCATCCATTGCCAACTTACCGGTGATCTTCACCCCTTCAATCAGGTCATTCATTCGATTCAGACAACGTAGTAAGGTTGACTTCCCGCAACCAGATGGCCCAATCAATGCGGTGACTTGACGAACCGGAATGGGTAGATGGATCGATTTCAGCGCTCGGTTTTCACCGTAATACAAGTCTAGGTTTTCGATATCAAATTTGTTCATAGTCTTCATCTCTCAATTCTTTTTTATCTGCGTTTTAAGCAACTTTTAGGTTGTTTTTACGTTAGTAAGTCGCTGTGTTAAAACGTTTTGCAATTAACTTGGTTACCATGTTGATCAACAGCACCACCACAATCAGTACCGTGGCTGTGCCATACGCTTGATTCCACTCTTCGATAGTAAACAGCTCAGTGGTCAGTTTATATAAATGTACGGTGAGGGTGCGTCCAGAATCCATTAACGACTCGGGAATACGTGCCACCATGCCTGCGGTTAAGAAAACCGGCGCCGATTCACCAATCACTCGGCCAATACTCAAAATGACAGACGTAATGATGCCTGGCATTGCGCTTGGCAGAATCAATCGCCAGATGGTGTAGATCTTTGATGCCCCTAAGCCATACGAACCTTCACGGTAAGTCTGTGGCACTGACATTAACGCTTCTTCTGTGGTGCGGATAATCACGGGCAGAATCAGGATGCTTAAGGTCAGTGCACCAGAAAGAATCGAGAACCCTAAGCCTAGAATAGCGACGAAGAACGTCATACCAAATAGGCCAAAGATGATCGAAGGAATACCCGCCAGCGATTCGGTGCAAAAACGAATTACCTTCACCAATCGGCTGCCCACTTTGGCGTATTCGGTTAGGTATATCGCCGTCATGATGCCAAGTGGCGCAGCAACGGCGATCGAAGCGATGACCATGTATAGGGTTGAGACGATCATCGGGAAGATGCCGTGCTCATCACCAGTGCGAGTGTAGTTGTCGGTAACAAAACTCCAGTTCACGTGCTGTAAACCGTTAGAAAGAATGTACCAAATGATCCAAAACAGGAAGCCAACGGTCAGTGCAGCCGCAGCCCATACCATGGCGCTTAACACACCATCTTTAAACTGTCGTGATTGTTTTAGTTTTGCGCGTTCCATAATTCAATCCTTAAGCTGCAATTACTTGGCTTTTTCGCGGTTGAGATAAAGCAGTACCGCGTTAAGCGCCATAATGAACACCAGCAATACAACACCTGTCGCATACAGCGCATTGGCGTGCACGCCACTCGCATAGGACATTTCAATGGCGATATTGGCGGTTAAGGTGCGTGCGGAGTCCAGCAGACCTTCTGGCATGGCTGGGGCATTGCCCATTACCATGATGATCGCCATGGTTTCACCCAGCGCACGGCCGATGCCGAGGATAACGCCAGTCATAATGCCGCTGCGTGCTGCAGGAACCAACAACTTAAAGATCGTAAATATTTTGGATGCGCCCAGTGCCAGTGAGCCTTCTTTATAGGCACGTGGTACCGCGCGAATCGAGGTTTCTGAAACCGTGATGACGGTCGGTAAGATCATCACCGCCAACACGATGATACCTGCCAGAATCGTGTTGCCCGCAGGAACATCAAACAGCTCCTGAACCAAAGGCACGATGATGACTAAGCCAAAGAAGCCATAAACAACCGACGGAATCCCCGCCAACAACTCGACTGCTGGTCGAATAATATCGGCAACCGCTTTAGGCGCAATTTCTGCAATAAATATCGCGGTGAGCACGCCCACAGGCACGCCAACCAAAACGGCGCCAAAAGTTGAAATCATCGAAGCCACAATCATGGTTGCCACGCCATAAAGCGCCGGCGGTAGCCAATCTTGACCTAAAACGATGCCAGAAACACCCGCTTCTTGAAACGCAGGGATACTCTCTCGAATGATAAAATAAGCAATAACCGCTAAGGAAACGATGCCGATAACGGCACTGGTGAGAAACAAACCATGGAAAATACGCTCGCGCCAATCGATGCGCTTTTGCGTACGTAAACGAGGTTTGCCGATAGCTTTAGCTTCTCTATTCATAAGCTGTTCACTATTAGTTGCGATGGTCATGAATCTAATCTCACAGTTCGAATAAATCGAATTGGATGGAAAACGCTCAGCCCAAAGTTAGGGCTGAGCAAATTAAACGAGCTTTGATTAGTTAACTGAGATGTAGCCTTTCTTTTCGACGATGGCTTGCGCTTCAGGCGTCAGCATCCAATCAAGGAACTTTTGCGTTTCAGCAGATGGTTTGCCCTGCTTGTAAAGAACAAGGAATGGACGAGCGACTTTGTAAGAGCCATTTTTCACGTTGGGAATAGACGCATCCGTGCCATCGATAGCTAGCGGGTGAACCGACTCATCAACAGTACCTAGCGAGATATAACCAATAGCGTAAGGGTTTGAAGCCACCATGGTTTTTAGTGCGCCGTTTCCATTCGCGACTTGAGCACGTTGAGAGATTGCAGACACTTCTTTACCCGAGATTTTCTTCTTCAGTTTAAGAATGTCTTCAAATGCGCCACGTGTACCTGATGCTGTATCACGAGTAATCGCCACGATAGGTTTGTCTTCACCACCGACCTGTTTCCAGTTCGTCACTTCGCCTTTGTAGATGGCAGAAACTTGCTCAGCAGTCAGACCTTTCAATTTGTTTTTTGGGTTTACCACCACTGCAATGCCATCACGAGCGACGACTTCTTCTACCAAAGTGGCTTCTTTCTCAGACGATTTTAGGTCACGTGAAGACATACCGAGATCTGCTGAACCGTTTTTCGCCGCTTTGACACCCGCCGATGAACCAGGGCCTTGAACTTCAATAAAAACTTCAGGGTTTTTCTTCATGTATGTTTCAGAGAAAACTTCCATCAGTGGCGTTACGCTACTAGAACCCACTGCAGAGATCGTTTCTTTTGCTGAAGCACTTGTCACTGTCAGAGCGCTCATAAGAGCGATCGCACCGATTACTGTCTTTTTCATCACAATATCCTTTATTGGCCGAATTGCCGTTGTGTGTCACTTGAACGATGCCCACTTTAGAATGTGAATATGACAGTTGTGTTTCACTTCATTGAACCCTCTGTGACACATTGCTGACAGTTGTGCTAATAAACCTAGCCATCGATCAGTATCAATGTGTAACAAATCGTATGAAGCCATCCCCTCACTTTTTGGCAATAGATTCGTTATGAAAACGGTTTTATTGAAGAGCTCATTCTTTAATCTAGTTTTTTTACTCTATAAGAAATCATGCTTTACGCGCATTGTGAGCCCTCTCGGAGAATTGCTATTTACCCGTCAATATGAGAGTGACCACCAACCACTAATGACATTTGTAACGAAATAAGTCATTGAATACAGTTGACGAATGGTTACAATCAGCCACTAATAAAAATAAAACAATAATATTCATTCTCATTAATTATTTGTTCACAGAGGGTCGTTTTTAATGCGTCGTTTTCTTAATTCACTTTCGATAAAAGCGCAGGTGTTAGTGCCCGTTGCTTTTACTATCGTATTGCTTCTAGGAGGAGTCACTCTTGGAGCAAGCAACTTAAAAAACGCTTTTGAGCGTGTGACGGTTTCCACCGAGCAACTCATCGTCCACAAAGGTGAGCTCGGTGAAATTGTCGATAACATGTACGGGATGCGCATTAAAGCGATCTATAGTCTATTTCGACCTGATGACCTCACCACGTTTATTCAAGTTTTGTCCGAAAAACAAAATGATATCCGCGCCTTGCTCAATAAGGTTGAAGCGGTACCGGGATTGAAAAACGAAGTTGAGGAAATGCGTCGCGCGTTAAATCACTACGTCGACTACTCTCGCGATGTCATGCTTCCTTTACTTAAGGTGAAACATGGTGAGAGCTACCTCTCATCCGATTTTCAACAACAGTACGATGTTGCGATGACCGCTTACCGCAAAGCCGGAGAAGAGATGGTCAAAGCGATTGACACACTGTCGCAAAAACTCAATCAGGTGGCGATTGACGATGTTAAAAAGAACGGCAGTCAGCACAGTTCAACACTCACTCTCTCTGTTTTCGCTATGTTGGGTATTCTCGCCGTTGCTGCTTCTATCAGCATGGTGCTCGCACACATGATTGTTAAGCCTATCCGTTCTTTGCAGCAAACCATGCAAGCCGTGGCGAAAGGTAATCTACTAGTCGAAGCGCAAGCCGAAGGCCAAAATGAAGTCGCACAGCTGGCTCAAGACGTGAATACCACCATTCATCAACTGCGTAATACCGTAGACGCATTGGTTCGTATTAGCGTGGATGTGGCGTCAGCCTCAACAGAGCTTGCCGCTGTGATGACACAATCGAGCGTCAATTCTGATCAAGAGAAAAATGAAGTGGAGCAAGTCGCCTCTGCCGTTAGCCAATTAGAATCGACAGCTGCAGATGTCACCGCCAATGCTGTAAAAGCGGATACGGCGTCTAGCCAAGCCAACCAATTGGCAAAACACACTCTCAGCATGTTTGAACAAAATAATCGCGCCAACGATAAGATGGCTGAGCAGCTCAATCAGGCGGCAGGTGTAGTGACTTCGCTGAAAGTTCAGTCAGAGCAGATTGGTAAAGTGATCGAGGTGATTCAAAGCATCTCAGAGCAGACCAACCTACTGGCACTGAACGCGGCCATTGAGGCGGCTCGCGCGGGAGAAAGTGGTCGAGGCTTTGCAGTGGTTGCCGACGAAGTTCGTATGCTCGCCGCAAGAACGCAGGATTCCACCAAAGAGATCCAAGCCATTATTGAAGAGCTGCAAACGCAATCTGGACGCGCGAATGAGAGCATGAACTCCAGCCTTGAAACACTGGCGAGCAATCAAACACTGGCGGGCGAAGTGAGCCAGAGCCTAAGTGAGATTAGCCACTCGATTGAAGAGCTCACCTTGATCAGCGCCCAAGTGGCGACTGCGTCTGAAGAGCAAAATCAAGTGACCAAAGACATTAACCAAAACTTGAGTAACATTTACGAGCTGGTGAGCCAAAATGTCACGGGCATTACTCAAGCGGCGGCAGCGAGTCAAGAGCTCTCCTCTCTCGCGGAGAATCAAAAAGAACAGTTAGGATACTTTAAAGTCTAACGTCAACACACTGATCACACGCCCTGCCTTTTGGTAGGGCGTTTTTTTGTATAAACAAAAGCGCATCGAATCTCGATGCGCTTTTGTTATTGCAAGTATACTTTTTTGATAGCCGTTAGTTATTGCTCAGTCACCAGTAAGACACTTAGGCCTTGAATCTGTGCGTGGTGATACACTTCGCCATTGGCACTATCAAAGCTCAGTGCTGACGCACCTTGTGTGGAAGGTGTGTTGCTCCAGATATACGCCGTCAAGTTACCCAGCTCTACTGCGTACGCTGAACCCCAAGCGCGAGCATTCAAAGATGGGGAATGGCACGCAGCCTCCGTTAAAGAGACTAACTCTTTAATGTTGGCCATTCGCCAGCCACGCTTACCAGCAAAATTGAACAAGGCGTGGTTGGCGTTTTCATCATCGACCGCTTGCGCCGTTTGCAACGCACTTTGCCAGTTCTCTAACTGGGCCTCGCCTTCACAGCGCTCTTGAGTCTGATTCCACTGCTGGCCAACGGCACAACGCATCCAGGTTAAACCCGTCTGCTTGTCGGTCACGGTACCGAGCTCAGAGTAACTAAAACGGGCATTCGATGCCGTTGGGGTCAAGCTGTCTAAGCATTGCTGCTCTGCCCATACCGAACTTGAAGCAAGAACCAGCGCCAATGTTGTGAGTGTTTTTTTCATCTTAGTTCCCTTTTGCTGCAACCATGCGGACAGGTAGTTGGAAAGAGCTGCCGGAATCGGCTGCCACCGTGTCGGAATAAATTTCAAAGTATTCGATTTGGCCTCGGTCTTCACCCAACAGTCGCACCGCCGCCGATTGGATGCTGCCTTCGGTCGCAAACGCGTTGTATTGCGTAAATTTCACCGTTGATGTCCATACGTAGCCATACGGATCCAGATCGGTATGCCCCAATGATTGCTGCGGGAAGTAACGCTGATTCAATCCTTTTTGTTGGCCGGTTTCCGTTTGGGACTGCTCGCCGAAATCGATGAGATTGTAGAATTCTTGCACCGTCGGTAAACGCCAGTTGGTTTGCCCACACAAGGTTTGCTGACTCAGTTGCGCCGCGTAATCTTGCGTGGTACAAATGTTGTCGCCCGCATCGTGGCAGCCAGACGCTGCAAGATCTTCCGCGTACGGTTCAAAACGAGGTAACTTGAGGGTAAAAATACGATCGCGATATTGAAGCGACTGCTCATCGGCACTCTTGTTTTCCCAGATCAAGCCTGTACGCAGATCTTGAACACAAGACCACTGCTCAGCGTCATCTGCTAATGGGTTACCATTGCCATCGAGCTTGACCAGTTTGAAACCATTTTGTGTGCTTTCCTGCCTATCGAGTCGATCAAAACCAAATGAAGCATCTTGGCCAGGATAATGCTCACTTGGCGCGTTTTCTAAGCTCACACTGTTGCCAGAGAAGTGCTTAACAACCCCGGTATCGTTGATCACTTGGCGTTGTATTGGCTGGTTTCTGATCGCTTCGAGCCACTGCTCAATGGTTTGCTCGCTTAACGCATCCGTCGCGAAATGTTGTCCAGTAAACTGCAACTGGTGGGCAATTTGCGCCAAAATACGCGATTGCTCATGGCTGTTTACTTTACCCAGCACTCGGCGCACGTTCTCGTTCAACACCTCAAGGCCATTCGGTTGGCTTGTCGTCAGAAGATCGTCTCCCACCGCAACGCCCGCATCCGCTAACTGTTGTTGTAATTTCTCTTTGGCAACCGTCACGGTAGCGCCTTCATTGACCATGGCAGAAATCAATGACGTGACTTCATTGATCACCAGGCCTTTTTCTTTGCTCTGACCCGGCGTAGAAAGAAAGAGGGTTTGATTGCCCGCCAACGCGACTTCAGCTAATACCGGACGACTATAGAAGGTTTTGCTGGTCGACTGAAAACGAAACTGACCATTGCCATCCAACACGATGGCGCTTTCCGTTTGATCGCAGCGCGAGTTCTGGTTGTAGTCCACACATACTTTGGTGTTCGTGCTGTTCGCTTCCGCCAGCGCAACTTGACCGGATAATGAATAAGTGGGCGCCGTGGTGCTGGCACCGCCACCAGATGATGAACCACCACAACCTGCCAAGAGCAGCGCGGAGGCAATAAGGGAATAGTGTCGTTTCATGTTGTTTTCTTCTGCTTAGCTTAAATTTTGACGAGAGCAGTGCACTCGCGCCATAAAAAGGGTGAATAGGAACCAGATAGTGAAAGGGGAAAGAAGACCACCCTCTCTTTTTGAGGCTGTCACTGAGTTAGTATTCTGTTCGGGCTTTACAACGCATTGGTATTGCTCAAACTGGCTGATGCCCCACGCGTTTAACCGACCTTGATTGCCTTCGATGGAATCCATGATCTCTAGACGCCAGCGTCCCCAGGCTTGCTGACCGAGTAAGGGCACTAATTGCGCGTCGTGAGCCACCGTGAAATAACCTTTGAAGCCGTTGCCCTGACTGATTTGGTGATTCCAAAGCACCAGCTTGTCACCTTTTGGTGACGTCAAAGTGATGGACAGATCCGCCATTGATGCGTGGTCAATATCGAGATAAATGGCGAACTGTTCGCCAATAGTGACGTCGCGATCAAGAAATGTCTGCGAGAAGATCTGTTGCCCGACGTTAAAACGGCCCTGCGCGTCAGTGCTGGCATCATTCAGTCGTACGTCCATCTGCTGCGCACGGTTGAGTAACTGAGGAACACCTCGCACCAAGGTGATCAACTCTTGCCACTGCTGCTTTGCCAGCCAAGGCTGATGACGATAATCGGCCTCCACTTGCGCGATAAACGGCTGGCCACATACCAATCCTTCTGGTAACTCCGCGCTTAGGGTAAATGAATGAGTTAGCAGGCTCTGCTTTTCCACCAAGATCTGTTGCTGAAGAGAAAGTCTTGCTTCAACGTCTGCAGCTCGACCATTGGCCACCAGCTCAATGGAGAGCGGTTTCGCATCCGTGATGTATTTACTTTCAAGACGGCTGATAAACGGCGCTTTTAACAAGCCATGTCGTTTAAAATGGCGCTGCAAAATCTCAGCATACGGTTTTTCAGGATAAAGAGTGGCAGCGGCCAGCACGGTGCTTTCCGCCAAATCGTGCATCTTTACACCGCGCCCGACGCCATACATACCTTGCAAAACGATCGTATCGAACTCGCGAAACACACGCTCATCCCCTTCACCGAGCAAGGTGACCGACTCCTTCAGGGCTTGGAACAGCGGCGTTGACCACAATTCATCACCCAACTCACCCCCAACACTTTCGTGCGCTCGATAGTGGCCATGTTCAAAATAGCGCGCACGTTGGTTCCACAAGCTTCGAGTTGAGAGACGATTGCCAAACACGCCATCCCAATTGAATACTGTATCCAGTTCAAACTCTTGGCCACGCCTTGCGGCATCGAGATATTGCTGACGATAACTGTGACTGCCAGCCCAATAATCACCGAACCCTTCGCCGATCGCGCCGCTATGGCCATATGCCCAATCGGGCACAATTTGATAGTGAATACCGTGGCCAAACTCATGCAAGATAACATCGGCATCCATCGCATCTGGTGAAACGCCGCCCAAGCCAAACATCGCCGCCTGAGGGCCTTTATAATAGGTGGAGTTGTTGGCGGACAGTCCACGCCCATCAAACTTTAATGGTTCATTAAACAGCGCATAGCCCAATGTTTTGGTGTATTCGAGCGAATGATCAAGATGGTAAAACGCCATCACTGCCAAAAAACGCGGATCATTGCTCTGCAGCGTTTGCAGATCCGCCAATGCTGCAAAATGGCTAATCCCCGACGTCTCCGCAAAACCGCTTTCGTCTCTGACTGGCACACCATCTTGTGCCTCCACTGAAATCAGCGCTTTCGCATCCACTTCGACCACATTTCGGTTGCGTAAAAAATAACCCTGATCGGTTTTTAGCAAGCTGACGTTTCGGCGTTGATATTCCATCACGCCAGGGTAGTCATCCATGCTATTCCAGCCACTGCTTGGGGCCGGAAGTTGTTGTTGCGTGCGAAGATCTGGGTCAAATACCTGTATTTCAACCGTTTCGAGTTCACCTTGTTCCAGGGCGGGGGGAAAATCCGCCTCTAATCTTCGAGGGTGTTCCAACTCCACCGCCGTGGTTGGTTCGCCATTGAGCAACACCGTGTTTTCTAAACTACGAAACACGCGCGCCACTCGGTGCTGCTGATCCGTTGTCACCACAAGGCTCTTTTGCTGTTGGTACTGCCCATGTTGCCAAACATCAAAATTATAGTGATGGCCCAATAGTGAGGTGGTTTGATACCTAAGTTTAAATTCGCCCTGATCAGCATAATGCTGCTGAACAAACTGCTGCACTTGCTCGGCACTATTCAAGGTCACTCGCTCTTCGGGGTAATCCCACTGCGCTGCGTTAGCCAGCGGATTCATCGCCAGTAGCAGGGCAAGTAAGGTGAGTTTGCTCTTCATTTTCGACTCCATGCGCTTAGAACTGGTATTTCACGTTGGCCGTGAAGTAGCGCCCCGGCTCAGTGGAATAAGTGGTGTGGGCTTGTGAAATGCCCGCCACGTCTTGATAGCGAATGTATTCATTGTCGAATAGGTTGACGATGGAGGCACTCAACGTCAGATCCTTATTCCATTGATAAGAAGCAAACAGGTCGAAGCTGTGCCACGAGTCCGTTTTGGCGCACGGCACTTCTTGATTGAAGTCATTCACGCACACAGGTACACGGTCCATACTTGCTGCCCAGTTCCACAACAATGATGCAGACCAGTTTTGCTTGGCGTAACTCAGCTCAACGTTACCTTCCACAGGCGTAAGGGTTCGAATGTATTCGCCTTGGTCATTTTTGCCGTCGACATAACCCGCTTTCGTCGCCAGTAACCATTGCTCGTTGATCTGATGGGCAGCCGATAACTCTGCACCATAGGTTTCAACACCGTTGAGGTTTTGGTATTGCTTCAGCGTCACAGGGCCAACCATACCCACTTCTTTGACATCAATGAAATCATCAAATTGTTGGTAAAACAGTGCCACATAAAGGCGTGAGGTACCGTTATCAAACTTATGCCCTACCTCGAACGAATCGCTGGTTTCGGCTTTGAGATCCATCTTAGGAATGATGATAAACGGAGTGAATGGAATGTCTTCATGAGACACATAGCCGTATGCTTTGTCGTACGTTGGCGCTCGGTAACCATGGTTGTACGAAAAATAGAGCTGATGAGCGTCAGCCACTTTTCTTGCGATAGAGAAGCTCGGTGACCACTCTTGACTGTCAATATTCTTCTTCGCAAAGCCGTTACTGTGTCCATCACCATCGGGAGCAAGGCGATGAGCATCAAAACGCAATCCTAACGTGGTTGTCCAGCGGCCATACTGCAACATTTCCAAGCCATAGATGCCCACACTGAGCGCTTTGGCTGGTGTGAACGGTTGTTTGCTGAACGCACTTGAACCGCCCGAAACCAAGGATTGACGCTCAGACGTTCTCGAATAGCGGTTGCTGTTTACTTTCAAGCCATAAGCAAGCTGGTACTCGGTTTGGTCGGTGGCAAACGCTTTGGTCATGTCAGCACGAAAGCCCACAAGCTGGTCGAGAAATTCGTTGTTTTCTAAACTGCGCTTTTGCTCCGTAATGCCATTTTGATCCAGCCTGCCGTAGAGACGGTTGATGTCTTCAACATCCGCCATGTCTCGCCAATACAACTTGGCTTTGGCTTCATCGAACCAAAATGCGTCCATAGGCTGATATTCCAGCCCAGCCGAAACACCGAGATCCGTGACGTGCGAGTCTTCGTAATACTGGTTTTGATCCCATTTGCCATCCGCATGTATACCTGGGCTCCCTTCGCGACGAATTTGCCCTTCACGATAAGCATCTGCGGCAACACTTAACATCAGCGCATCACCAACAAAATGGTTGAGCTGGTAGCTGGCGCTCGCCCCTTCTAACTCACGTTGGTAGTTATCTTGATTGAAGTTGCGCGTTTCCTTTCCTTGCCAATACGCGACCGTCAGCAACGAGTCGGTGTTGCCTGAGCGAAAGGCCAAATTGCTCATCAGTTGGGTTTTATCACTGATGCCAGAGTACGTGGTGGCCACATCAGCATAGAAATCGTCGTTTTTTAAGTAGTCACCCGGCTGCATCGATTCAATCACGACGGTGCCACCCAGCGCGCCTGAGCCGTGAATGGATGAACTGGCTCCTTTCACTACTTCAATGCTTTTGACGTTGACCAAGTCAAAGGAATTACGCCCCACTTTGTCATTGATGTCATTGGCACCAAAACCATCGGCGCTTTGCACGCCATCGCGAACGATCATAATTCGGTTGCCCGTCATACCACGAATGGCGATGTTTTGTGGCCGACCCGCGCCTCCCGTGACACTGACGCCGGGCTCATTACGCAGGGCATCGTACAGCTCTGTTTGGCCTTTTTTCTCTAGTTCTTTACCACTGATCACCGACACAGAGCCCGCCACTTCTGAGAGCGGTTGCTCGATTTGATTAGCCGTCACGACGATCTCTTCCATCACGGCGTGGCCATTTTCGGCGTGCACGAAGTTAGCAGCGAGTACCGACAGTACCGCCGCTGAGACAGGCGTTAGTTTCATTTATTGCTCCGATTTATTCGATGTTTCGATCAGTGAAAGTAAAAAAGCATACTCTTTGGCTTGTTGTGCCAATCCTTTACGCCTGTCCATGGCGTGGCCTGAATCAAAATCCGTTTGCAACAAATAAGGCCCGGTTCCCGTGCTAAGCGCCGCCAGTTTTGTCAGGTACTTCGCCCCTTCCCAATAAGGCACACGCTGATCGTGCCAACCAATTTGCACCAGCATGGGCGGATAAGTGACCGGTTGAAGGTTGAGGTAGGGGTCATACTCTTGCATCGCTTTTCGTTGAGTAGGCTGCTCGGGATTACCCCATTCTCCATATTGCTGCTCAGTCAGCGGTAATCGGCTGTCTGACATGCTGTTGAGCACATCAACAAACGGCACTTTGAGCACGGCCCCTGAAAACAGTTCCGGCTTTTGGTTGATCGCTGCCGCCACTAATGTGCCGCCAGCACTGGATCCCATTAGGTAAATGTCGCGCTGCACCGGCTCAGATCCCTCCCCATTTAAGCTAACATGGCGAAGTGTTTGCGCGGCGGCGACAAAATCAGCGATGGCGTTACTTTTGTGGATCCCTTTCCCTGCATCGTGCCATGACGCGCCAAAGTAGCCGCCCCCTCGAACATGCGCCACTGCGTATATGGCGCCTTGATCAAGTAAGCTGATGGTCTGCGGCATAAAATAAGGTTTCATGGTAAAGCCGTAAGCACCGTAACCATAAAGAATCACTGGGGAAGTTGCCGTGAGCTTGTCACGACGGTACGCCAGCGTGACCGGAACCTCAACACCAGAAGATTGAACCAAAATCTGCTCAGTATGGTACAAATTGGCTTGGTAATTGGCGTAGCGATCTTGGGCAATCTCTTTGATGCTCAGCGAGCTCACGTCGAGCTCTCGCCATGTCGGTGGCGTGGTCATCGACATGCTACGAATGCGCACTTTGTTGCTAGAAAAATCGCCATTTCTCGAAATCCAAGCCGCTTCACCAGCATGATTCAGAGGGATTTGCTTGCGTAGTTCACCGCGGTAGCTTAATACCGAAAGTAATGAATCTGAACCCTGACTCGCGCTCACCACAACACCTGCCGAAAACAGATAAAACTGATTCAGCGTTGTGACGTGATCGCTAAAGCGTTGCCAATCGGTCGGTGTCTGCAACGGAGCCTGATAAAGCTGAAAATCACCAGCATGATTGCTCTGAACAAAAAGCGTTTGCTGGCTGATATCCGCATAATATTCCATCCCTTGCTCAGCTTTACGCAGAACAGCGGAAACTTCTCCAGTGCGCAAGTTGAGGATTTTTTGTTCGCTGCTGTTTTCATTGTTGCTTTGCAATAGCGCGTAATTTGTATCGCTGGCGGCATAAAACGACATCAACCAATCTGCTCGCGTTTCCTGCCATAAGCTGTGCTGACGACCCGTTTCTAGCTCAATCGCCACGATGTTCGATGGACGCTGAGCCTGATCTTTCTCAATCACATAAGCGGTCAAACCATCGCGAGAGAGCAGCACTGGCGTGTCCAAGTCTTGTGCAATTTCAACGATATGGCCTTGCTTTAAATCGACCAACACCGCTTGATATCGCTCGCTACCTTGACGATCTTCGGTAAACAACAAGTGTGTGCGTTTTGCCGATATGGCCCACTCACCCACTTGATAGTAAGCGGTGTTATTTTGTCGCTCGACAAACGAGAACACCACCTCTGCTTGTTGAGTAAGTGGGTCGCGGTGCATCAATTGCAAACTGCCGCCTTGGTTGGTTAGCTTCCATTCCTCTCCTTCACGATAAGCCCATGGTTCTTCACCTTTCTCAGGCTGCATCGCTTGCCACTGCTTCTCCAGCATGTGTGCCAAACTCTCACTTTCAAGCAGTCTTTGTGCTGCAAGCTGATTCTGCTCTTCTAAGTAAGCACGCACTCTCGGTGAACTGCGTGAGTCATCTCGCAGCCATTCATACTTGTCTTTAGCATCCTTATCCGTCACAGAGGAATTTTGAGCAAAACTCAACCCTGCCGGGAGCCATGCCAGCATCAAAAAAAGATGAATAAATTTCATAGTTTTGGAAGTTACATTTATAAAGTAAATGAAAGGACGCTAGTTTGCCCTCAAATGCAAATAACATCAATTATCATTTACCACAAATTAGTGATAATGATCACAAATACAAATGAGAATGGCTATCAATTTAAGTAATTACTCAAATTAATCTCGACACTAAACTCAATGACCAGAAAGGCCAAGCGAGCTCTGTATTCTGAACAGCAGGCAAAATAGATAAGGAGAATGGGCAGTTGGGACAATAGAGCCATGGCGAACACTCACGGCTCATTTCAAGCAAGCTAAGAGCTGCGTAGTTTTAGCTTTGTTCCGTCAAACTTCAAATGACCAAGCAGATTCTTGGCGTTGTGCTTGCCAAGATCATCAAACTCAACACCGTATCGAGCGTAGTGTGTCGAACGTTGTAAGTTACATACCTTCCCTTTCAGTGGTGCGAGTGTTGGGCCACCGACTTTGTTGAGAAAAATTTCGAGCGACACTTCTTCTCCCACCATAAAAATACGGCTCATTGGGGCGGTTACGAAACGGCACCCGCCTCGTGATAAATCTCGAATTTCACATTCCACTTTGGCTTCATTCACATAAGCTTTGGCGGGTAAGTTCACTTCATATCGAGTTTCTTTGCGCAACTGCGATACCAGCATAGTGCTTGGCACACTTAACACCAGCAGCGGAAATGGATCACTCAAACGATGCGTTAACTGACAGCGAAACTGTATGATGGCCCCTTCGCCACGGTGCGAGAGTGCCTTGACGTTAACCCAGAAGCCCTCTTGAAAATAGAACTTGAGATCGTCATCCGATATTTGGGGAATTTCAACCAGTATTGAGTGACCAGAGTGAGTGCCAACGAATAGACTGGTCGTCAAAAACTTGGTTCCCACTGGCGTTGCGACATTGAGTGTGATTTCGCTACCATGCTCAATCATCGCCAGTGCATCGGTGCTATTCAACGACGTTGTGCAACGCTGTGAAGCATTATCAGGCGAACTTAGTGGGCGCTTTTGGATTCTAGCCATCGGTGTATTCATCGTACCTATCCTAGTCAGCCTCACTGGTGCGGCCGCTGTTTTCATTCTATTGAATAGCTATCTAAACTCATTCGAGCCTATTACATAAACATAGCCTATGTACTCTGTTGCCCGATTTTATTTAGAGACTGTTTTTGATTCAATGATAAACCTATAAATTGAGGAGAAGAATTGTGAACCCTATCACCCATGATGCAGAAAATAACCTCTATCGCGTTCATTTACACGGCGAACACTACGCTACCGTCCATTATCAATTGGAAGAGAACAGCATGGCGATCACCTCAACACACATTCCAGAAGCGTTAAGAGGCGCTGGCTATGGCAAAGTGATGATGGAAGCGCTATTACCCGAGATCGCGGCAAGCGGTTACAAAGTGATTCCCGTTTGTAGCTATGTGAAACACTACTTGGATCGCCATCCGCAGTGGCAACACTTACTTTAACTGGCTTACAGTATCCGCTGCTACAACACCAAGTTTGAAGGAAGAAGAGAAGGTGTGGGATGAGAAATTTGCCTTCGACTTCCATTAAAGACGAAGGCAAATTGAAGGTAGTGTTCGAGAGGTGTTTTACATTTTACAAGCGGAAGAAACTCAATTGAGCCTTTTGTTTTTCCGCCAACTGCGACAACTCGCTACTCGCGCTGGCGCTTTGGCTGATACCCGCTACGTTTTGGTTGACCAGTTCAGACATGTTGACAACGTTGCGGTTGATGTCTTGCGTCACTTGCGATTGTTCTTCTGCTGCCGTTGCCACTTGTGCGTTTGAATCGTTGATGTTCGCAACCGCTTCAGTAATACCCACCAAGGCATCGTTCGCTCGTTTAGTCAGTTCATTGTTGCGCTCTAGCATATTCAAACTCTCTTGCATGCTGTCATTGGCTAGGCCAGATTGCAGTTGAAGCTGCTCAATGATCACTTGAATTTCTTTAGTTGAATCTTGCGTACGAGCGGCCAACATACGAACTTCGTCTGCCACTACCGCAAAACCACGGCCAGATTCACCAGCACGGGCAGCTTCAATTGCCGCATTGAGCGCCAGCAAGTTGGTTTGCTCAGAAACGCCACGAATCACTTCAATCACATCGTTGATCTGCACCGATTGCTCTTTCAAGCTCAATACCACGCGCGCGGCATCGTTCAGTGCCGATGACATCTGTTGGCTTGCTTCGGCACTCTCTTTAAAGATCGCCAAACCCGATTTGGCTAAACCGTCTGTCTCGCGAGCGGTGGCATCCGCCGAGGTCGCGTTATCGCTAACGTTATTCGCGGTACTTGCAAGCTCGTTCACTGCTGAAGCAACTTGTTCAATTTCCGCCAACTCTTGCTGCGCATTCGCTTCGGATTGGGTCATAACAGCGGCAAGTTCTGTTGATGCCGACGCCACTTCTTCGGAGATACGGATCAAGTGTTCAACGATACTGTGTAGCTGGCTCGCCGTGGTATTCACGTCTTTGCTGAGGTGCGCAATTTCATTGTCGCCATCGACGTCTGCGCGAACAGAAAGATTGCCTTGTGACAGTTCACGCATCACCGCTTGCAACTTGATCACGGGTGTGACAATCATGCCTGAGAGGAACCAAGCCACCAGCAAAGATAATGCTAGGACACCAAGAACCGTCGCTGTCGCGACATTTTTCACATGAATATTATCAAGATTGCTCTGTTCCATACTTTCAGCGGCTTTTCGATTCACCATTTGTGACATGGTGTTTATTGCCGCCACCATCTCATCGCCCACTTTACGGTAGTCCGCGATAAAACGGTTGTATTCTGCCGCTGAGACCGTGCCTTGATCATTACGACCAAAAAACTCCACCGCATTCATTGAGTGATCAATGTAGCTATTGATTGATTTGCGCACTTCTGTCGCTTCCGCGCGAAATTCGCCGCGTTCAATGATCTCATCCAAATCTTGATTAATTTCTCTGGCACTTTGCTTAAGCTGCGATAAGAAGTTGTCACGACGATTAGCATCGTAAATCGCGTACACTGCGCTAATTCGCAGTGGGTAAACCGAATCATCAATTTTCGCCAAAGTATCTTTATAGAAAACCAGTGAGTTGGTGTTATGAGTAATAACATCTTGTTCAGCTTCGAGTTTGTCTTTGGTGACCCAAAGCGCCACGAGCAAAGCCAACGCGGTCAAAATAACAGGGACTAAAACCTGGGTTCTAACAGACAAGTTTTTTAACGAAAATTGCATGTAATGCCTCAATCAAGAAGGTTCGCTTTACGCCAAAGCCAACCATTTCAGAAAGGGCAAATTCTAGAGCGTGCTCACATTTTTGTCTATAAAAGATGCTAATAATTTCATAATGTTAGCGACATAAAGTCGACCTTAGTCAAAAAGTCGACCATATAATTAAATGTGAAAAAATATAGAAGAATATGTCTTGCAACAAACAGGGTTAGTTAATCGGATGTTCGTACTCGATGATCACTTGATTGCCCTCAACGTAAACATTGCGAATCACGCCATCGACAGTAACTTTATTTTGCAGGAATATCGTTTGAGAAGTCGAAAGATCACGTCGTGATAAGGAAGGGATTACTTTGAATGGCTGGACGTGGAGCTGTTCACACAGTTGATTGATGAAACCAAGAGTAAGTGGGGTATCGCCTCGCAGATAGGAAGAAAACTCGTGATGGTTAAGCCCGAGACGGCGCGTCATTTCCATCTGCGTAATATGCATTTTGGCTTTTTGCGACATCCAAATATCGTACAGCGCGATACGATCCTGCTCAGTAAATTCCATCACCTTTCCCCAATAATCCGATCTGAGTATAAAACTCTCATGACTTAATAACGAAAGTGTTAGTTACAAGTCAAAGAACCGGTGAAATTATGCGGTAGAAACGGTACATATTGCACAAAACTCGATCCCATTCACATCCTATTGTGTCGTAAGGAGCTCATATCAATGAGTCGCATTGGAATTTTATCGGCTCAATTTTTGCGGTGTTGACCAATTATCTGTTACCTTTCTCTTTTTAATTCAAACGATAAGTTCTGAGATATGAATGATTGGTTAATTGAGCTGCAACAAGCACTCTTTAGTAATCACAAGGATTGGTTTGGCAGTGTGCTGTTTATTACCGGATGCAGCGCCATCGCATGGATCGTTTGGCGCGTGGTGGTATCACGCTTACATGTGCTCGCGGAAAAAACGCATCTCCACTGGGATGATCTTTTGCTGGAAGCTTTTAGAACCCCTATCAGCACTTTTATCTGGCTTTGGCCAGGAACCATCTCTCTTGGCATTATCGTCCAAAGCCAAACCGGACAAAGCTTAGCTTGGCTTGGCACCGCGAAACTCATCATGGTGATTTCGCTGCTGGTTTGGATCGTCATGCGCTTTGTTAATCACGCAGAAGAGTATCTCTTAGCAACACAAAGCTACGATGAAACCACAGTGCAAGCCGCTGCGAAGGTGGCGAGATTATTTATTCTCACCATCGGCACGCTGACCATGATGCAGGTGTTTGGCCTGAGCTTGTCTGGTTTGTTAACCTTTGGTGGTGTGGGTGGTTTGATCGTCGGTTTAGCGGCCAAAGACCTTCTTTCAAACTTCTTTGGTGGTTTGATGATCTACTTTGACCGCCCGTTTAAAGTGGGGGATTGGGTACGCTCTCCGGATCGCCAAATTGAGGGCACCGTTGAGCGCATCGGTTGGCGAATGACCATTATTCGCACTTTTGATAAACGCCCTCTGTATGTACCCAATTCGGTGTTTAGCAATATTGTGGTGGAAAACCCTTCGCGCATGCTCAATCGTCGTATTTACGAAACCATTGGTGTGCGTTATGACGATTGCAATAAGCTACCTCAAATCATTGAGCAAGTTCGTGAGATGCTGAAACATCACCCCGATATCGATGCAAATCAGACCTTGATCGTGAACTTTAATAGCTTTGGTTCTTCGTCACTTAACTTCTTCGTCTACACCTTCACCAAAACGGTGAACTGGGTGGAATACCATGGGGTGAAGCAAGATGTGCTACTCAAAGTGATGGAAATTATTCAGAAAAACGGTGCAGATATTGCCTTCCCGACTCAAACATTGAAGTTTGATCCAGTGCAGGCAGGATTGACTGAACCCAACAAGGGGAATCAAACCATGCAAGGTGTTCAGTAAAAAAACTAACAAGCCGAGGTCATGCTCGGCTTGTTACTCTGTGCTATTTGTAGCCTCCGTAGACCAATGGGGCCTCGAGTGCTAAACGTACCTTATTTCTGTGTATCGCTTCTTCAGGCAAACTAATAAAACCGTGTTCTGCAATGGTTTCCTGCCCCTCTTCCCCTAATGTTAAGCCGACAAAATACTTCTCCGCATCGGTGAGGTAATTGCGATTGGGTGGCAAATTAAGGTAAAGATAATAGACGTTAGACAATGGATAGCGACCAGACAAAATCGTTTCTTTGTTGAGGTCAAAACGTTCGCCATTACGGTTGATGATATCAAGGCGGCGTACACCACTCTCAAGCTCTGCATAAACGGTATATCCCATCAGGTTCTTGTCATCGGCGATGGCCTCGATAAGTTGCTCACGCTCAGGATAATACTGGGTAAGCGAGCTTTGAGGCGATTCACACTCCACCAGCTTCGCAAAGTTCAGATGCTTAGCCAGTTCGTTTTCCACCGCCACAGGTTTGATGGTTTGATACTCTTCACCAAGAACCTTATTCCACTGCATTAGCTCTGGTTGATCATGGCAACCGAAGATCAGCTCCAACTCGTCGATGGTTACCCCACCAATCGGATTCTCCTCATTTACCAAGATGGTAATGACGTCTGAAGTGAAAAACAGTTCAGTCGGGCGATAACCATACTTGTGTTCAAACAAGGCGATTTCACTGTCGAGCCATTTACGTGAGCTGATACCCAGACGCGCTTGGTTGTCGATCATGGCGCCTTGCACATCCGCACTTTTTCGCGCAGTGATATCGAGTTCTGCCGATTGGATTAAATCGTTAGCAACCGCCATCAATTCTTGCTCAACCAAAATACGTGAACTTTCCTCAGCCCAAACTCCCGCACTCAACGACAACCCAGCCAATGTGGCGATACAACCATTGATTAATTTCATTTTTGCTCCCTTCATGATTGCCACCCGTTATTGACGAACAGTTCGTTTGAGATTGGACGATTCTTGCTCTGAGGTATAAATCGTCCATTTCGCTTCGGTTTTCATATCTGGCTGGGTGATCACCGCGATGGTACGGCGTTTGCGGTCTTTGAGTTTCTCCGTCAACGCGGTTACTTGGGTGAATTCCTGTTCAGAAATACGCTCTGGTGCGATACCGTTTTCGATTAACGCCTCTTTTAACACCGAGGTGCGCTTTCTCGCCAATACTTGGTTGTACTCGTCGCTGCCTTCAGGGCTGGTGTCGCCGACTAGAATGACTTTTGCTTCTGTGCCTTGATTTAAAATTGCCAGCAACTCATCAAACTCGCTCGATTGATCGAGACGAATATGGGCATCGTCAAAATTGAAGTAAACGGTTTTGATATCCACTTTTTGATAAATCGTCCAGCGAGTACAGCCTTTGCTGTCAACTTCAGTGCCCAATGGTGTGTCTGCACAAATGTCACGCTGGTTAATCACGCCATCTTTATCGCTGTCGCGCAGATCATCGATTTGATGACGAGTCATGGTGGTGTCTGGCATTTGCGCACAAGCCGTAAGCAACATAGGCAACACTGCGCAGGCTAATAAATTCCGTCTCATATTATTTCTCCTTTGCCTGCCATTCTTGTGGATGTTCTACGCGTAACGCATAGGTAAGCAGCCCCATCGCATTGAGTAATCGATACGCAGACAAGGTATGGTCATACTGCGCAGCCACGTAGTTTCTGCGGGCCAAGAACACTTCCACTTTCGCATCCAGCACATCCAATAGACTGCGTCTTCCGACTGAAAATTGTTGGATGTAGCCCTGCTCAGCCACTTTGGCGGAATCCACGTTTTGTTGCAGCAGTTGCTTTTGCTTGGCCAGCATGTCGTAGGCGTGCCAAGCCAATTCCGTTCCTTCTCTCACTTGACGTTCTGTGCGAATGCGAATTGCACGAGCTTGCTCTGCTCGCCATGCCGAAGACTCCACCCGCGCATTGGTTGAACCGCCATTAAACAGATCGTAATCGAGGGTCAACATGATGCGCGCATCTTCATCACGCCCTTCCGCCCCACCGATGTTCTCGTTTTTGTTGGCTTGCAGCTCCAGTTTGATCTCTGGGTAATAGCCACTTTTCTCGCGCTTGATCTCTTTACGCGCCGCTTCAATATCTTGAATGGCGGCACGAATTTCCGGATGGTTGTCTACCGCTTGTTGCACCGCAACCTCACGACTGGGCGGCAGTAGCGCAAGATCAAATACCGGATCCACCAACTCACGAGCGGGTTTGCCGACCAGACGAATAAACTGAGTTTCTAAATCATAAAGGTTGTTCTGCGCAGCAATCATTGATGATTTACTGGTCGCCACTCGCGCTGAAATCTGCGCCAAATCAGAATGGCTACTCAAGCCTTTGCCCGTTCTTTCCAGAATATCTTGATAGATCTCTTCATGTTCGGTGACATTACGCTCGGCCAGATCCAGCATGGTTTGCGCTTTGAGGTATTCTAAATAGACCTTCACCACGTCCAAGGCAACGTTTTCTGCATCAGAGAGTAATGCCAAACGTTCAGATTCCGCTTCAAAGCTGAGACGGTCGACATTGGCGGTGGTTTTCATTCCATCAAACAACAGCTGCGACACTTTCACCCCAAGCTCACTGCGCGTGAGACCACGATCTTCGTCATCGATTTTTCGACCACTGTTGTAGTAGGTTTCCTCGTAGCCGATCGCGCCGTAGAGCTTCACTTGTGGCAGATAAAAGCCCTCGGCACCGTCCATGTCTCGGATGACCGATTGATAGCGCGAGTACTGGGCAAGCACTTCTGGGCTGTAATCAATGGCCGATGCCACCGACTCCTCCAGTGAGATTGCATGCGCATGTGGCAGCGCCAGTGCCCATGACACCATGAGTAATTTTGAACGCATTCCCTTTCCTTTTCTGTTTAAGGCTCTCTTAACGCCGTCTCTTTGGCTCTGAGAAGCGGCTTAAGCCAATAGCTCAATACGGTTTTCTCTCCCGACAATATGTCGACCATCGCCTGCATACCGGGGATAATTCTAAAATTCTGTTGTGATGCGTCATCGGTCATCAATTCAATGTGAGCACGATAATACGGGTCGCCTTCTTCGGTTTTGAGTGAGTCAGCACTCACATACACCACTTTGCCTTTCTGCCCACCGTAGATAACGAAGTCATAAGCGGTAAACTTGACCGTGGCTTCTAAACCAACTTTGACGTACGCAATATCTTGTGGTGCAATTCTCGCTTCCACAATTAAGCGGCTATCGAGCGGCACCAACTCCATAATCGGTTCACCTGGGCGTACCACACCACCAATCGAGCGGATCAAGACATCTTTTACCGTGCCATCCACCGGTGACAAAATTTCCGTGCGGCGCAATTGGTCGGCTATCGCCGATTGGCTCTCCTGCAAGCGCGCGAGCTCAGCCAGCACTTCATTCAACTGACCCCGCGCTTTGGTACGAAAATCAAGCGCAATACCGCGATAATCCGCAATCGACTCGGAATAGGCCGCTTTTTGTTTCTGAGCCAGCACTTTCGCGCTAGAAATATCACCTTGCAGTTTGACGTAGTCGCGCTTGAGTTTAAGCAGCTCCACTTCGGCCACCGCCCCCGTTTTCACAACATCTTCCAGCATGTTGAGCTCTTTCTGCACAATCGCCATGCTGTTTTCCAAGGTGCGAATGCTGTTTAACGTATCTTGATAGGCTTGAGACTGCTGCTCAATACGCAGGGCGGATTCTTCCAGCTCCGAGTCCAACTGTTCCAAACGTTGATGGTAGTTTTCTCGCGCATTAAACTCGGCGCGAGTGACTTCATCTTGCCCACTTGGGTAAGGTTGCTTGGCAATGCGCACTTGTTGCTGCCAATCCGTGGCTCGCCCGTCAACCACAATGCTTTGCAGCTCGAGATCCAAACGCTTTTTCTGCGCGAGCAAGGTCTGCAATTGCTGATCCGACTCTTGGTAAGAAGCGCGAAAGCGAGTGTCATCGAGAACCATCAACGGCTGCCCTTTCACCACTTGTTCCCCTTGCGACACCAACACTTGCTTAATGATGCCGCCTTCCAAACTTTGTATGGTTTGAATCGACAAGCTTGGCACCACTTTGCCATCGCCTACCACTACCTCATCTAGGGTCGCCCATGAGGCCCAAACCCCTATCGCCAACACCAACGCAGCGCAAAGCCAAATGAGACGACGAGAACGGTAAGCAATGCGGTTATTCGACCACATGATCTGACTGCTCATGATTGCCCTCCTTTGACCACACTCACTGATTTCACTCGGCTGCGCACTCTTGCTGAACCTTGTTGCGTGAAGATCTCATGCGGGGTGCCTTGTGCCACCAATTTACCTTTATCGAGCACCAAAATGCGATCGCAAAGGGTAAGAAAACTCTGCTTATGTGAACTGATGACCAAGGTTTTGTCCGCTGGCAAACGCTGTAAAGCGTGGAAAAAACGCTCTTCTGCCGCTTTGTCTAATGCACTGGTGGGTTCGTCCAAAAGCAACATCGCAGGATCGCGATAGATCGCGCGAGCGATCGCCACTGCCTGACGCTGCCCCCCAGAGAGAAAACGCCCCTGCTCACCCACCTGAGTTTCTAAGCCATTCGCCAAGCGAGGCATGTAATCATTGAGACCAGAGAGCATCACCGCATTGAGTAGTCTTTGCTCATCAATGCTTTGGTCGCCAAAGGTGATGTTTTCGTAGATGGTGCCATAAATCAGCCCAGGGTTTTGACCAACCCAGCCAATCCCCGCACGAATAACACTGGGCGGCCATAACTGCGCATCAATGGTTTCGTAATACATTTGCCCAGCGGTTGGCAGCAACTGACGAGCAAGCAACGCCATTAAGGTAGACTTTCCTGAGCCAGCATTGCCGATAACACCGATTTTCTCACCCGCCTTGATATCCAATGAAATCGCTTCCAACGCGTGGATCTGCATCTCTGGGTAGGCGAAGCTGACGTTTCGCAAAGCGACATTCCCGTGGAACTCGCCTCTGTCCATCACTTGATGTGACGTAGATTCTTGAGGCGTGGCCATGATCTGGTTGAGCCCTTCCATTGCGGTTTGCGTCTGCTGGTAACGCAGCATCAGCATAGAAAGCTGGTTAATCGAAGACGCTGCACGCCCGCTGAGCATCACAATGGCAATCAAGCCTCCCATGCTCAATAGCCCTTCGGCAATCTGATACACGCCGAAAATGATCAAGGCGATCGTCACCACTTGCTGGCTCGACATAATGGAGTGAGAAACGATGTTGGAATAAAAACGCGAACGGGTTTGCCATTCCGACAACGCAGAAACCGTCTGTTCCCAGCGTTTTTGTGTCATCCCTTCAGCATTGTTTTGCTTGATATCCGTTAACGCTGACAGGCTATCGTAGACATGGGCTTGGCGTTGCGTAGAAAGGCGCGCCGATTCGGTAAAGGTTTGTGCAAGGCGACCTTTCATCACAAAACTGAGCAACAATAACGCCGCCATAACCGCCAGCGGGATCAACATCATCGCGCCGCCTAACCAGCCAATCAGCAGGAGGAAGAACAGCGTAAACGGCAGATCCACTAAAGTAACCAGTGACACTGAGGTGAGGAAATCTTTGACGCTATCGAAATCTTGCAACTGGCGGGCAAATGCCCCCACCGACTGAGGTCGCTGCTCAAGGCGCATCCCCAACACTTTTTGGAACAATTGCGCTGACAGTTTGTTTTCGACATAGCGCCCCGCCATATCGGTCACTGAGCTGCGCGCTTCTCGTAATACCCAATCAAACACCACCACGATGATGACACCGACAGAAAGCACCCAAAGGGTATGGAAGGCTTGATTCGGCACCACGCGGTCGTAGACGTTCATAGTAAACAGTGGCACCACCATCGCCAGCAGGTTAATAACAAACGAAGCCAGTAAGAGATCACGATACCAAGGCCGCACTTCCATCAGCACTTGGCGAAACCAATGAACGGGCTTTTCTTCAATCAAACTTTCCACACGGCCATCAGCGGTAACCTGTGTCGAAAGCTGCCATACCCCCTCTTTCACTCGCGTTTTCAGCTCATCCAAGCTCAAGGTTACGTCACTATTGGCCAGATGTGGCGATACACAGCGGTAGTGCTCGCCTTCTCGCCCTAAAATCAGCAGTGGGTTGCCTTGTTTTTCCACGGCTAAGCAAGGCAAAGTGGCCTGTTCCAGCAGCGACAAGCTGGTGAGGCCGACTTCTAGCTGTGCTTGCTCTGCCGCTCGTTGAAACAAGGCTTCACTCAATTGGCCATTTTCAAGAGGCAAACCATTGACCACCTTCAGGGCGTGACAACGAATACCAAAATGTTGGCATGCCCAAAGAATGGCCGTTAACCAGTGATCTTGTCTCTCTTCCACGATAGTGTTCATACCACTCCCAACTACTGAACAATCAGATTTTGATCATCGATCATTTGCTGAAGCACCTGTGCTTCGGTCAACCCTGCGCCGTAGTAATCCTCAAGATTGAGGTCACTCAGCACGATGGTTTGCACCGCATTCACGCCATCAGTCTTGATGTTGATATGCAGATCCGCACCGGTTTGCACCAAGTCGACAAACTGATCGGCGCTCGCGCCGTCACTCACACCCAGACCAGACAAAATCGCACTGAGATCAATGGTGTCGCTGTTGGCAGACATATCGAACCCTGCGATGGTATCGATCGTCGCATCCCCCACCGCCCCTAAACTGTCTGAGTTGAAAACAAACAGATCATCGCCACTGGTGGCAGTTAAGCTGCTGTCCCCGGTTGCCAGTAACTGCACATCCAACTCTTGGCTAAGTCCTGTCGCCGTCTGACCACCCAACTGCGCACTTGGCGTCAGTGTGAGGGTGAAACTCTCGGCGCCGGTGTAACCGGAGACAATACTGAGGTTGGCCACATCGTTAACCGGAACGAGCCATTCGCCCGACTCTTTGCTGCCAGCCGACAGGACCAAACCATCGGGTAATCCCGAAATGGTCAGATACCCTTCTTCTCCATCGGCTGGGTTAACCATGCTCATATCAAGATTGAGTGGAATGGCACCACTCGCTTCCGCCACGATGGTGACGTAATCCAGCGTCAAAATGGGCTCATCGGGTACCGGAGCTAATTCAACAACAATAGTTTGTGTTTGCGCCTCACCCAAATCTGTCGCCAGAGAACCCAACACAATGTTCTTGTCGAAAGTTTGCGCGGTCATGGTTAAGTTGAGTGTGCCAAAGGCATTGCCTGAGTAGAGTTCGATACTGCCGACCTCACTGGCTCGTACAATCACTCTTGCGATCCAACTGCCGTCACCGAGCTGAGTGAATGACGCTTCATGACCATCGGCGATGATCTTATCCAGCCCCTTCAACGCGGAAGGATCGGAGGTCAATTCAGCATGCAAGGTCAGCACAATAAACTCATCGCTGTTGGTTTCATTGCTGCTGATGGTCACAGGGATAGAGAGCGCTTCTCCTTCCGTGCCTGTGTATTGACTATCCAATCCAAAGAACTGCACATCATCACCCACCGGCAAGACGCCCACTGTCATCGTGCCAGAAGTGTGGACAATATCGGTGGTGCCGATTTCTTGCGTAATGGCATCAATAGTCAGCAAAATATCGCCACTGAAATCCAGCGGAGGCAGAAGATAGAGTTCACCCAGTCGGCTTGGATCTAGCTGCCATTCACTGGTTGGCTTGCCGGCAAACGTGCCGCCATCGTGGCCATTATTTGGCAGCAGTTCATAGCTCTCGCCCACTTTGTAAACCAGCACAGCACCATCAGGCACGCCCTTGATCATCGCCGATAAGGTCTCTGAACCATCTTGGTCTATCAAACTGACATCCAATCCAGACAGGGCGATATAGCTATCTTCATCACCTTGAACATTGTTGGTCACGATGTTGGCTGCATCCGTTATCGGTTCAATGTGAATGGTGACGATCGATACCTTGTCTTGCGTGTCGGTTTGCGTGACGCAATCCGCAGCATCGGTAATGTTCGCGTGCACTTCCAAGGTAATATCACCACTGTAATGCGCCGGAGGGACAAGGCTGATATCGGTCAGTCGCGTCGCGTCGTTAATGGTGTACGTTCCATCACCGTTGTCGGTGAGCAAGCCAGTGTCCGCTGGAGTTTCCACTAACGTGACGCCACTTGGTACTTTGATCATCAGGCTATTGATGGTCTCTTTACCCGTTGCACTGTTACCCTCACCACTGATGGTTTGTCCCGCCTCAACGCTGTCTCCCAGTACAACACTGAGGTCTAACTGAGTGACCACATCTTCATCCATCGACGTGATCGAGGAGACCACTAAGTCGTCAACCACTGGCAGAATTTCGATATCAATGGCTTGCGTCGTAGTGACACTGTCACCATTGCAGCCAGAGGTTTCTTTGATTTCCACTTCGAGAGAAAGGCAACCCGCAAAGTCTTCATCCAAACCGGTGATTTTTAAACTCGCCATTGCTTCAGGCGGAATAACAAAGCCGACGATGTTACCGGCGCTGTCATACTCAATGGTGACCCCTTCTCCTTCAATCATCACGCCGTCTGGCAGTTTATCGGCGCTAATAAAGAATGAGAGTTCGTTATTTGGATCACTGCCAATATTGCCATCGAGCAGACCAGACAAATCGAGGTCTTCTCCTTCGTTAAACTGCAGCGCGTCATCACCCGGAGTCAGATCGCCAGGAGGCCCCACCGGATCACAGCTGCCGCCACCATCATCATGGCCGGTAAATTGCACTCGGATCGGCGCGTCGATAAAGCGGGCATCCTCCCCATCAATCACACGTGCTGAAATCACCAGATTAATAATCTCAGTATTTTGTGTCGACGAAATCGTCGCATCCTTGAGGATCAGCGCCGCCATCTCTCGCACGCTATCACTGGTTAGGCCATGCGCTGGGATCACCCAGTTTCCTGCGCCGTCTTGAGTGGCCCCATTCGGGTGCTCGACAATCAAGGTTAAGCCTGCCGGGACTTTGATAACGATATAATCAAGATACTCTGAGCCATCCACATCCATATCAACAAAACGCACCGCGTAAGTGAGATCGACGGGTCCACCTTCGGTGTTAGCCAATACTCTTGGATTGCCTTCTAAGCGTGTGTCGAGTTCAACGCGAGCATCAAAATTCACTGCGATGGTCGCATCAACATATTTCTGGTCAATGGCGCCTGTACCAGAGGTATCCTGCACCAAATAAGTCACTGGAATATCGAGCGTACCACTGAAATCCATCGGTCCTTTGGCGGTTAAACGGCCACTGGTTAACAACGATTCCAGATCGGGGGAAAGAGAGTCCAGCAAACTCGAGACGTCACAACCACCTGCCGGTATTTCAAGATAGTTACCGTCAAAATAGAGCGTAATGCCCTGCTCTGGCGCCTGAATCACGTAGCCAATCACCTCTTCGCTGCCATCGTTATCGGCTCCCAGCGAAGGCCATAAAGTAAGAGGAACGGCGTTGTCTTCCACACCCAAGGAGCTGAGCGTTGAGCCAGAGTTCTCATCCACTTGCGGCTTGATTTCAATATCTACCGTCATAGGAAACTCGCCCGAATCACCATCTGGCTCAGTGGAGATCACTTTAAGCGAGAGTTGCAATTGACCACTGTAATCCTCTGGTACTTTGAGATACAAGTTGGCCAAATCGCTATTAGTCACTTGATAAATGATCCCTGTGATTGGGTCTTCACCCGAGATCGGCAAACTCACCGGCTGCCCAGCAGCATCCACGAGCATCACGCCATCAGGAATGCCCGTGATCAAAATGTTGATCACTTCGGAGCCATCGTCATCTGAAGTCACCAAGACAAAATCAAGCGGGATCAATTGATCTTCGATGAAATCGACCTGATTACTGATCACTTTTGTTTCTGCGTCATAACGCCAGTGGCCCTCTCCACCATCGACCGCCAACGGTTCATCAACCACGCCAGTGAGACGAATGGTGATGGTCTCTGTCACACTGTTGGCGCTTGGGTTTACAGGCACTAATCCATCAACATTGGACTCCACCGCAACTGCGGTGACTTTGACGCTCAACGTTTCGGTCACTGAACTGATATCTTCTTTCGGCACCAGATAGATGTGACCAGCCACCAGCTCAGCATCCGAGAACCAATACGTCCCATCTTCGAGCCTTAAGGAAGTGCCCCCTTCGACGCTCCAACCCTCTGCCACTTCAAGCTTGTAGTAGAGCGTTTCAGAACCATCCGTATCGTTAAGATGTCCTTTAATGGCATCGTGGAGGTTCAACGGCTGATCTTCTAAGCCCGCAATGTTTTTCACAGATAGCGACGGCGTATCGGCATCCGGTCGGACATTTATGGTCACTTGCTGAGAAGCAACTGCGGTTTGATCGCTTGGACTGGCAAAGCTACTACCCGCTTCCGTTGCTATGGCGGTGACCGTAAAGGTGAATTGTCCAGAAATATTGGTGTCAGATCGAATCGTCATGCGATTCAACTCTTCTTCGCTATAGGCGGTGGTTTCGTTGACTTGGCTGCCATCGAGCCAAACGGTAATTCCCGCAGGAATGCCGGAGATCAGATAACTGAGGCTCTCGGAACTGTCGCTGTCGACAAGATCGGCGTTCAACGTCAACGTTAATGGCTCTGAACTGTCTTCAACAAGGGTGTAGTCATACTGTGAATCGGCTTGCCATGTCGGTACATCCGCAACGGGGAACACATTGACATTAATGGTATCCGCCAAGGTTTGGTTCCCAGACGCACTCGTAATAATAGCTGTCACAGCAAGCGTGATGGTAGCGGTGTTACTGGCTAAGTGGGTTGCAGGTTGATAAGTCAACGCACCCGACACCGTCACTTGGTTGCCACTCAGTACCAACTGACTACCCGAGAGAATGACTTTGCCACCCACCGCATTGAGCGCGAGGCCATCGAGATATAAGGTGCCTCCTTGCAGAGAGTTGGCATCAATCTCTATTGAGTCCACCACTTCTCCTTGATCGCGATCGCCCAGCGCAACGACGATGGAAAGTGTCCCTTGTTCATCTTCACGCATCTCGAGATCTTCAACGCGCAAGATTCCCGCCGTATCATCCAAGACCAACGTTGCGGTGCTGGTCACTTGGTCACCGTCGCCATCTATAACGACATAGCTTACCGTGTCCGAAATCGCAGGAACCGTGGTCACATTTGGGTTGGTGGTTAGTTCAAATGTGCCATCTTGATGCACGACTAATGTGCCGTACACCTCGCTTGGTACATTCGGGTTAACGAGCTGAATGGTCACTGGCGTGCCATCCGCCGAGAGCGGATAGGTTGTACCGCGATACGTAACGCTGCTGATTTCAGCGCCATCGGCACCCATCACTGATTCAGGCAGCAAGTTGGTGGTGTAACTGTCTCCTTCCACCAGCTCGACACTGGTGTTTTGTGCAATAGGCACATCATCGCTCACCGTCACGGTTAAAGTTTCGGTGGAGGAGATGTCGCCATCAGCATCGATGACCCATATTTCAAAAGGCAAATCGAGTAAGTTGGTGCCGTTGCCATCAGGGTGATCAAGCGCCCCTTGTAATGAAAAATCGACCTTACCATTGTTATTGGGACGGATTTTAAACACCACTTCCCCTGCACTGTTTTTGGCAATAAACCAGCCGTTGCTGTTTTGCGCGTGCAGTGTGATGGCTAAGCCACCGCTGGTGAACCCGTGTGCATTAAACGCCGCGACATCAATTTGAATGTCGGCGACGTCATCGCTGCCGCCATCGATGCTCAAAACATGCTTAACGCTTTCTACACCCGATTCGGAGCCATCATCGACAATGCCATGTTCATCGACAGTAACCTTGCCTGCCACCGTCAGCACTGGCGTTTCGCCATCAAAGATGATCAAGGTGCTATTGCTGGTCACTGAGGTGCCGTCGGTATCCGTCGCGGTGACGGGTAATGCAACACTCAATTGTTTATCGTTGGTCAGTTTGCTGTGATCAACGGGCAAATTGAGATGCACCGACAGTGTGACCTGATTGGTGCTATCTGGCGCAAAGTTTACGCCATCCGGCAACTGCACAGAGAATACCGCCGTGCCATCACTGAGAATGGCATCATAACTGCCATCACCGTTCACACGCCAAACCAACGCCTCACCGTTATGGGTAAGCGCATTATTGTTGCGATCCACCACTGCTTGACCATTGCTCACTGACAACGTCACCGCAACGATAGGGTCGGTGTCTGCCGATACCACCAGATTCACACTGGCTTCGCTGGTGATGCCCGCGGGAATCAGATTATCTTTCGGCAGCTCAGTCACCACTAAAGTCGCCGACGTCAGCTCACCTTGATGACCGTCTTGGATTTCGATGTCTAAAGGCAAACGCTGTATGTCGCCATCTGTATCGCGGATGGTGATCACGAGAGGAATCGCGTCAATCTCATCTTCATCATGCTGATCTAAGGCTCGATAAAGAATGAAATCGTAGTTAATCAGTGAGTTGTTTTCTGCATTTGGCTCTTGAATATGCACTTCAAATACCAAATGGTTCAGATCCCCAATATAAGCTTGAAGCGTGTTACCATCTGGAGAAACCACATACGAAATCTCCTCACCGCCACTGGTTAAGGTTGGCTGACCAGCCAAATCGAAATACAGCTCAGCGATCGGATCACTGCCCACGGTGACGTTCACCGTACCGTTGTCGACAAGACTGGATTGGGTTAACAGCCCTTCTTCATTAAGGAACACCCCATCACTATTGGCGAGCGTAGGGTTAGCGCCATCGTTGATATGCCATACAAAATCACCGGAAATCAACGCGGTACCATCACTGTCGGTGCCTGTGATGGTGACTGGTAAACGAGTCACATCGTCACCATTTGCTTGATTGATCGGACGATTCAACGTCAGTGTTAGGGTGGCTTGTACGTCGCTGCCGCTGAGCACCGCACCGCTGATGGCAAGGGTAAAAATCACCTCACCGCCCGTCGAACTGGCGGTAATGGTTTTCCCATCGCTGCTCAGTTGGTAGCTCAACTCGAGCAAACTTTCCCCACTGGTCAGGTTCAATGCATCAAAATCCAGCAGCGCAGATTCATCAAAACGCAACGAGTCCGGATCAGGATTATCCGAACCGCCCTTCACATGAATGGTGCTGTTCACCACCTGCGCATCCGCCATGATTAGAGGCTCAGTCACCGTTTGATTGCTCGATTCAATGCGTCCAGCTTCCCCATCACGAATATCGATCACCACATTGGCGGAGTCGTAATCGTAGCTTTTATCCCCTGCGATGTAGGAAAACGTCACTTGCTGGCTTTGGTTATGGTCGAGATCTCGGCTGACCGCCATGGTCCAACGACCATCAGAATAGATAGTAAGGATGCCCTCTGGCAGCGTTAAGCTCAGTGGTGCGCTTTGCGAAACCACATGCGTTTCACCGTTAATCAAAATGCTTTTCACCAGCAGTGGCGCATCAAGGTCAAAATCGTTGGCAAGCAGGTTACCAAACTCATTGTGCCCTTCCGTTGCTAGGTAATGGTCATCAAACGAAATCGGTTGAGAGTCGAGCACGACGATGGAAACGGGGGCAACGACGGTTTCACTGGTGCCATCGGCATCCGTTTGTGTTGCTTGAATCAACAACGAGGTGTGCGTTGCATCCAAGTCGCGAATTTCATCGATCGGCTTTTTCAGGCTGATCTTCACTTGCTCACCCACTATCTCGGCCGTCAACACCTGCTGGCCATCCGTGCGAGTGGCCGTCAATGTTTGACCATCGGGCGAAATGACCACGGTTAATGCCAAGCCTTGCGAAGTCAAAGAAGCAAACGCACTTTGATCGCTGTGGAACGTAAAATCACCAAACTGAATATTGAGATCAACCGTCGCATTTTGCTCACCTAGAATGCCGACGAGCGCCTCAACAAACACGGCGCCGTCTGGGTAGATCACCGTTGGCATGCCGTCGTTAGCTGGGTTACCAGCCAAATCTGTTACGTCAGCTTGAATTTGCCACTCACGGTTTTGATCTAAAGTCGCAATATCCACGCCTTCAACCTGCCATGAGCCGCTGGCGCTGACTAAGGTGGTGTAAGTCAGCGTGTTCACCCCATCGCTGATCGTCACCGTGACGGTTTGATTTTCTTCCGCAGTGGTCGTGCCCTGAAGGGTTGTTAAGCTGCCAGAGCGAAAATCTACCACGCTCAAGCCATCGAGTGTATCGATGTCAATTTGTGGTGGCAAAGTATCAATCACATGCACCGAATCACTGGCCGTCGCCACGTTGCCCGCCACATCACTGACCGACGCTGTCACCACAATCGGCCCGTCAGCAAGGCTAGAGAGATCCGCATCGGCAACGTCCCAGCGTCCGTTTACCACCGTGGTGCTAAACGTCAGCACTTTGCCCGCTTGATCCGTCACCGTGACGGAAACCGTTTGTCCCTCTTCGACAAAAAAGACGCGACCAAACAGATCGGTGGCGGTCACTTCAGTCGCATTGAGCAGCGCATCACTGCCTGAGGCGACATTCACGCTGATCAGTGCGCGCGTGTCTTTGACAATGGTATCGGTGTCCGTGGTGGGATTGCCTGCGACGTCAATTGTCTGCGTATGCACGGTGAGCTCACCTTCAGCAAGAGCAGAGAGATCTTCGTTAATTGACCAATTGTTGCCACTCACGGTCGTTGTGAAGGTTAAGCGATTACCGAGATGATCCACCACTTCAATGTCTATGCGCTGGCCATCTTCCACATTGCTCACTGTCCCAGCGATACCACTGGTGGTGATTTCGGCTTTATTGAAGAACTCATCGCCATTGCCTTGGAAATCGGTGTTGATCTCCGCCAAGGTGTCTTTGATGGTGGAATCACTGGCCGACACAGAATGGCCATAGACATCGTGAATTTCCGCTTCCACCGTCAGTGGCCCTTCCGCCAATGAGCTGAGATCAACCGGACTCACTTGATAGGCGTTATCGGAAACGCGGGTGGTAAAGGTCTGCACCTTTCCATCCACATCCGTGACGGTAATGGTAACGAGGCGTAAATCCTCAACATCCACTGTGTTACCGTGAATACGCACTGCGGGGACTTCAAACTGGTTTTCGTAGCCATCGCCACCATCGTCAATCACCACGGTGATCTCTGCACTATCAACCAGCGGAGGAAAGACAATCGCGTCTTCAATCACGATGGGCAGTGGCGTTAGCACCGTTTCAGTGGTGCCATCGGCATCGGTTTGCGTTCCCGCAATCATCAGGTCCGTGAGTAGGCGCTGTGCATCGCCGTGGTCCACCGGCAGGAAGAGTTGCAACTGAACTTGCGCATTGGAGGCAATATGCGCCGTCAGTAAAATTTCACCATCGGCACGGGTGGCGGTTAAGGTCAGCCCATCGGCTGAAAGCGTGGTCGTAATGCTTTGACCAAACGAAGTCAGACTTTCTAGATCCGTTTGAACCTCATGGAATCGGAATTGCGCTTGTTCCACATTGATATCGGATGTTGCGCCGCTGCTGCCAATCGCCACCGTCAAATCTTCATACACGGTCACCACATCAGGGAAAGTGAGCGTCGGCATGTCATCCACTGCACTGTTTCCAGCGGCATCGGTCACCATGGCGGTGAGTGTCCATGTCGCGCGGTTGTTCAAGGCGCTGACATCAATGGTTGCAAATTGCCAGTTCCCCGCGGCGTCCACGCTCGTGGTAACACGAATACTTTGAGTGCCATCGCTGATGGTGACCACCACCGGTTGGCCAGCTTCTGCCCCCGTAGTGGTTCCTTGCAACGCGGTGTTGGTCCCTAATTTAAACTGCAGAATGTTGAGACCATCGAGCGTATCAATATCAATGGTTGGAGCCGTGGTATCTACCGTCGCACTATCCGTTGCCGTTGCGGGGTTGCCTGCCACATCGACGGTCGAGACGGTGGCAGATATCTCGCCATCCACAAAGCCTGAAAGATCGAGATTATCGATTGCCCATGCCCCACCCACAATCGTGGTTTGCACTGTCATGGTGTTGCCTGCCGAGTCCGACAGCACCACATTCACGCTTTGGCCATCTTCGATATGACTAACCAAACCGCTGACTTTGACCGAAGTCAACTCTGCTGGATTCAATAAGTCGTCATCACCACTGTCAATCTCAACCGTAATGGACGCTTGAGTATCTTTCACTATGGTGTTGTGTGAGGTGGTAGGGTTGCCCGCGATATCAATGGTTTGAGCATGCACCGCCAGCTCACCATCACTTAACGTGCTTAAATCAACATCCAGAGACCATTGGTCGCCCGATACCACCGTGGTAAAAGTCAGTCGTCCGCCTTGTCCATCTATGATTTCAATATTGATGGTTTGCCCATCTTCCACGTTGGCCACGTGGCCATTGAGCGTGGTGGTGGCCACTTCAAACTGATTTAAAAATGCATCCCCTTGGCCATCAAAGGCGACATCAATTTCAGCTAATGTGTCTTTGATGGTGGTGTCGTTGGCGGTGATGACTTTGCCATAGGCGTCATGAATTTCTGCCTCGACCGTCAGCGGCCCTTCGGCAAGCGAGCTCAAATCGACGGGGAAAAACTGATATTGGTTGTTCTCCACTCGGGTGGTGAGAGTGAGTGTCGCACCCAACGAATCGGTCACGGTAATGGTGACTAAACGCAGATCCTGAACATCCACTGTGTTGCCGTGAATCCGTGTGCCTGGTACTTCGAGAGCATTTTCGTAACCATCGCCACCATCGTCGATGGTGACCGTCAACGACGCGCTGTCCACCAACGGCGGGAAGACTATCGCGTCCTCAATCACAATCGGTAACGGCGCAATCACCGTTTCCGTGGTGCCATCGGCATCCGTTTGGGTACCTTCCAACAAAATTTGCGTCAGCAAGCGTTGTGCTTCGCCATGATCAACCGGCAAAAAGAGGGACAACTTAACTTGGCTATTGGTTTCAATCGCAGCGGTCAATACCGTTGCCCCATCGCCACGCACAAGGCTTAAGGATAGGCCATCGGTTGAAATCACCACTGACACGGATTGACCAAGGGAGGTAAGTGCGGCGAGATCCGACTGCGTGTCATGGAAAGTAAACTGGGCGTTTTCAATATTGATCTCCGACAGCGCCTCGCTGCTGTCGAGAATCACGGCTAAGTCTTCCCACAACGCGACGGTGTCTGGAATATCCAGCGTTGGCGTCTCATCGGTGGCGCTATTGCCTGCGGCATCGGTCACCGTGGCGGTTAAGCTCCAACTTTTCGCAGCATCCAGCGCACTGACATCGATGGAGGAAAACGACCACACGCCAGCCGCATCCACGGTTGTTGTCACCGAAATGGTCTGAGTGCCGTCGCTGATGGTCACCACGACTGGCTGTCCGGGCTCAGCCCCAGTGGTACTGCCTTGCAGTGCAGTTTCTGTTCCTTGCTTAAATTGCACAATCTCAAGGCCAGTTAAGGTATCAATGTCGATCGTGGGCGCGGTGGTATCCACAATCGCCGTATCTTCTGCTGTGGCAGGGTTACCCGCCACATCGATGGTACTGGCGGTGGCACGAATTTCGCCATCAGTAAGAGAGGAAAGGTCGAGATCTTTGAGTGACCACGCACCCGAGACGACAACAGTAGTGAACACTAACTTCGCACCAGAGGCATCCGTCACCACCACTTGCACCGCTTGACCATCTTCAACATGGCTGACGACGCCAGAAAGCGTCACAGCACTCAGTTCGGTCGGATTCAGTGCCTCATCCTCGCCACTGTCGATGACGATGGTAATCGCCGCTTGCGTATCTTTAACAATGGTGTCACTCGCGGTGGTCACATTACCGGCAACGTCGATGGTCTGCGTATTGAGCGTCAATTCGCCATCCACCAGCGATGAAAGATCGGCTTCGATTGTCCACGTATTGCCCGCCACAAGAGTCGAGAACCTTAAGGTGTTCCCTAGAGCATCGATCACCTCGATATCAATGCGCTGACCGTCTTCTACCTCGGTGACTCGGCCTGTCAGTACAGTTTTGCTCACTTCAAACTGATTGAGAAACTCATCGCCATTGCCTTCAAACTCCGCGGTGATGTCTGCCAAGGTATCCTTGATGGTGCTATCGGTGGCTTGAATGGTCTTGCCATAGACATCGTCGATATGAGCCTCGACGCTCAACGGCCCTTCGGCTAAGCCCGTCAAGTCAACTGGTGAGATTTGGTAACGGTTGTTTTCTACTCGAGTGGTGAATGTCAGCGTATTGCCATCCACATCGGTCACAGTGATCGTTACTAATCGGAGATTTTCCACATCGGTTGTGGTGCCATGAATGACGACGGCGGGGACTTCTTGCGCGTTCTCGTAGCCATCGCCACCGTCATCGATGGTGACGGTGATCGCCGCGCTGTCAACCAGTGGAGGAAAAACGATCGCATCGCCAATCACCACCGCCACCGGCACAACCACCGTTTCGGTTGTACCATCACTGTCGGTTTGCGTACCTTGAATCATCAGCTCCGTCAGTAAGCGTTGGGTGTCTCCGTGATCGACTGGCAAAAAGAGTTGAATTTTGACTTCTTGATTATTGACAATGCTGGCCGACAACACCACTTGACCATCGGCTCGCACCGCCGAAAGAGAAAGACCATCGGCAGAGATGACCACAGAAATGGATTGACCAAGCGAGGTCAGCGAAGACAAGCTGCTTTGCTCGTCGATGAAAGTGAAATCGGCATTATCGATATTGATTGGCGAAAGCGCGTCACTGCTGCCAAGAACAACGGCAATATCTTCATTGACGTTGACCACATCAGGCACAATCAGGCTAGGCATATCGTCGCTTGCGCGGTTGCCAGCGAGATCCGTCACCGTTGCGTTCAATTGCCATTCCAAATTGGCATCTAACACCGAAAGGTCAATACTGTCGAACGACCAATTGCCAGCCGCATCAACGTGGGTGAGCGCTTCAACCGTATTCACCCCATCGGTGATGGTGACCAAAACTGGCTGTCCAGCTTCTGCGCCCGTGGTGGTGCCTTGCAAGGCCGTGTCCGCCCCAGATTTAAAATCGATGATCCGCAGACCGGTTAAGGTATCAATATCGATGGTAGGAAAAATGGTATCTAGCCCTGCGCTATCGGTCGCGACAGCGGGGTTACCCGCAACATCTTTCGTCACCGCCAGCACGCGAAAATCACCATCGGCAAACTGAGAAACATCGATATTATCGATCGACCATTGATTGCCCGACACAGAGGTAGTAAACCACTGGGCATGGCCTGCCGAGTCTACTAGGACAACTCGAATCGCTTGTCCATCCTCAACATTGGCCACCTCGCCGTAGACACGGACGTTGCCACTCTCAGCATCGCTCACCAAATCATCATCGCCAGAGTCAATGGCTACCGTAATAGAAGCTTGCGTATCTTTGACAATGGTATCGCTTGCACTGGCAGGATTGCCTGCCATGTCGATGGTTTGAGCATGAATGGTCAGTGGGCCTTCCGCAAGGCTGCTTAAATCTTCATTGATCGACCAGGTTCCACCATTGACCGTAGTGGTAAAACGTAAGGTTTGGCCCAAGCTATCGATCACTTCGATATCAATGCGCTGCCCATCTTCAACATGGCTAACAGTGCCTGTCAGGCCCGAGGCAGAGATTTCAAAACGGTTAAAGAACTCATCGCCTCGGCCATCAAACTCGGTGGTGATCTCCGCTAAAGTATCTTTGATTGTGGTGTCAGAGGCTTGAATAAAGTTGTCGAGTTCATCGGTAATGGTTGCGGTGACGGTCAAGGTGCCTTCATCAAACCCACTGGCATCAATGCCTTCAACGCGGTACTCACCTTGAAAAACCGTGGCGCTAAATACTTGCTGTTGACCGGAAGCATCGGACAAAACCAACTGAACGATGCGGCCATCCTCAACGTCTGTCGTGGTACCGAAAATCGCAATGCTCGGCACTTCCAGCGCATTTTCGTAACCATCGCCACCATCGGCAATCATCACCGTGATCGTGGCGTCGTCATCCAAGAGATAAAATTGCGCATCTGGGCTTTCACGCTCGGGCGTGTTTTCATAATCTGTCGGCAGCGTGTCATAACCGGATTGAGCCAACACCTCACGCAGTTCAGGGCGAATGAAACCGAATAAGCTCGCGCTTTCAGAAGAAAGGTCCTGATCCGAAGATGGCGCATCGTTTGGCGTTGTAGGGCGTTGGTACACTGGCTCTGCGTCAATAGGATCGTCAATGTTAACGGCATCACTATCATTGATGGGTAGCGGTGTTTCTTTAACGTACTTCACCGTTGGGTCAACCACCTCGTCGGCTTGTACGGCAACCCACTGACCGTCCGGCATAATTTTCCAAACTACGCCATCAATTTCGATATAAAGTACCGGTTTCATTGTCATTTCCCTATGCCACTGCGCTTACTGATACTAATTTAATTTATGCAGCAGTATCAAACAAGAAAGAACCTCTATTTAAACCTATGTTTTTTAAAATCAAAACAACGAAAGCACCACATTTCACCCAAAGAGTCATAACCATTTGGTCACCACGAAGCGGCCACTGGACACTTCCATTGTTGATAAGCTCGGACTGAATTTTTAAAACCGTGACGATGCTACCCTACTTAATGGGTGTATCCAACTGAATTAGAAGCAAAAAAAATCCCTCAACCGAAGTTGAGGGATTAGGGGTTAGCACTTTCTATGCTTTTTTATTCGGCATTGGAAGAATCTCAAACAAGCCATCAAACTCATCTAAACATTCCGACAATGCTTTTATCAGTTGGGCATCCCCTTTCAGGGTTGCCTTTCCTTCTTTCACTAGCTTATCTAACGTTGTTTTGCCTAGTACAATTTGCGTTAAGTCGCTCTTACTGATGGATAGAGTCACATCGGTATTCGGTAACTTATCCACTTGAATGTTGGCCATGTTCGCGTTGGACACTTCACCGTAGTAATGCTCTTTCAGCTCTGGGTGTGATACACCAAAGCGGAAATCCAGCCCCGCTTGCTCTGCTTTCGTCGCGTTTAACTTCACCGCTAAGAAATCAAGGAACATCCCCGTTGGAGTGTTGGCAATCACATCGGCCGACGCTGCTTTCATGGATGGGCGAATTTCTCCGGTTCTCAACTCAACCGCGCCTTGCAGATACGAGTTGCGCCACGCCATGGTTTCCGACTGGTAGCCTTGCTGTTCAAAGCTGTCTGCTAACGCAAAACGGTATTGAATATTGTTCGGGTCACACTGAACCAAGTCGTTAAATAGCTGCGATGCTTGCTGATATTCCCCTTTGGCGAAGTGTGTTTGCCCCGCTTTGTATAGCGTTTGTGCCCCAGCGGCTTCCACGTAAACGCACGATTTATCCTGAGTCGCCAGTGGGTTTGTGTTCACCGGGTTCATATCGTGATAGCCAAGATACAAGTTCACCACAGCTCGAGCGTTATGGCTGTAGGAGCCATGGTAACCATTGGTGTGCCAGGTTTCTTTTTGCGTTTGAGGCACAATTTTCTCAATCTCACGACCCACATCGTGAATGGTCACGCCATGATTTGCTAAGCGCATCGACTGGTTATGAATAAAGCCATAGTTGTCGCGCTGTAGGGTCATGTATTGTGAAATCTCATTCACCTCAGTGTTCGGATCATTCCACACTGGCGCTGAGTGCGCGGCGTGAATGTTGTCCACCAAACCGCTGTCGACAAAACGCAGTTTCAGCTCGGTGAGGTATTTGGTCCACGCCAAGGAATCGCGTACTTTCGCACCACGGAAAGTGTAGATGTTATGCATGCCATCGAAAGTCAGCTCTGCGGTATTGAGAGAGCGATACTTAGGAACATAAAGCACGATTTCTGCTGGGGCTTCTGCGCCCGGCATGTTGATCGCGTGGAACTTGAGCCCATCAATGGTCAGCTCTTTTTCACGAGGTTGGATTTCTTGCGTAGGTGCCACCAGCGTGACTTCACCACGAGACGTACCTAAACCAAGCGCATTATCCACAATGCCTTTCGGATTGTTGTCAAGGGTGGTGCCGTATTGATAGTTGGCACGACGACTCATGGCCGTACCCGCGATGATGTTTTCATCCGCCAGCTCTTTAATGAAATCTTTCGGTGCGTAGATCGGCGCACCTTTAACAAAATCGCCAGAATCAATAATGCTTCTTGAACCACCGAAATGATCTGCGTGCATATGAGAGTAGATCATGCCGGTGATTTTGTGGCCACCCTTCACTTTAGGGAGATGCTGTTTGGCAAATTCCCACGCTGCTGCCGCCGCTTCGCGTGACAATAGTGGATCGTGAATCACGTAGCCATTGTTGGTGCGGTAAATAGTCATATTCGAGAGGTCAGCACCGCGGATTTGATAAACTCCATCCGTCACTTCATACAAGCCGCCGGCAACGTAGTTGAGCATGCCTTGACGCCAAATCGACGGATTCACCGTCTCTGGCAACTGCTCTACGTTCATTTCTGCCATATAGTGAAAACGCTGCTTGAGTTCACCAGCTTGATGGCTACCGAATTCGGCAATAAGCCCACGCTGAGTGCGCTCAAACGCCGAGGTATCATGCCAAGGCAACTGTTTTGCCAGTTCAGCATTGGCTTGTTTTGTGTGCGCCGTTGCTGGCTTACCTTGATAGTTTTCTAAGCTGGCGTAGTCCGCCGATGCGCCAAAAGAAACCATCAAAGCAAGGGTAAGGGTTGAGGGTACAAAGCGGATATTCATAACGTTATCTCTCTTAGTGCGTTGTTATGGGCATACTTTAGAAAAACAACACATAGAGATACATGCATAAATGTTTATTTAAAACATCACGATTCGCGATACTTCAACACTTCACCTTATCAAAGAATCCCTCTTATACCCAAACAACTTGAAGTTGCAGGTAGGCGGCAAATGAGTGAATCCCCATGAGCATAGATACGCTATGTGATTGGGCCGGGCTGGCGTGCCAGTGAACGAATGCAGTCAACACCGCTGCAGCTTCAAGTAGGAAGGGTATAACAGCATAATGCACGTTAGCCCTTGGGCCAGACGCGATCCAAATCTTCCGCATACAAAGCTATGGCTCTTTGATAACCCAGAATGGCTTGAGATTGGGTCGTCTCCACCAGTAGATTGAGTAGCAACGCGGTCGATTGATGATGTTTGCCCAAGTTATAAAGGCACATTGCGTAGAACGGCATCACTTCTCTTCGCTCAGGAAACTCTTGCAGCGTTTTCTCAAACCAGTTCAGTGCATCTTGATAGTCCCCTAAGCTTCTCAATGTACTGGCCAAACCAAACAGGGCTTCAAAGCGGTCATCCCCCGTCAAGTTACCTTGTATTGCCGCCAAATAGTGAGGTACCGCTTGTGATTCCAAACCTTGATTATCATAGCTCCAAGCAATATGGAGATGCGCTAGCGCTTTGTAGTGCGCGTCTTGAAGTAAGGTGGTTAATTGCGCTCGGCTTTGATCGTATTGCCCAGCTTTTCTCAATTGGATTGCGGATTGAATCACCTCATCCATGTGAACTCCCCATTATTGTGATCATCGTTGTTGAATTTTTGAATGATTGCCGTGAAACGAGCAGAGATCATTTTCCACCTCCTCTCACGGTTGAACCAAAACCTTGATTGACTCATCGCTAAAGTTCTATAAAACTTAGCTCAAAACATAACAAACTGCGATGTATTAAGGCTATGGATAACCCGATCGACTTCAACTTATTGAAAGTATTTGTCACCGTGTATCGCCACCGTTCGATCACCTTGGCGGCTGACGCCATGGGGTTAACCCAGCCCGGCGTCAGTGGCATTTTAAAACGTCTACAAGAGCAACTTGGCGTCACCCTGTTTACTCGTGATGGCCGTGGAATTGCCCCCACACACCATGCACATGAGTTGGCTAGGCAAGTTGAACCGGCGCTCAGCCAAATTCACAATGCTTTGGAAAGCCTAGAAGCCTTTCGCACCGACACCTACCGCAAGTTTGTCATTTATGCGCCAGAGCCTTTGATGCTAACACTGCTGCCTAAGATTGAAGGCGATTCGACACTGGGCAAAATCGACATCGAGCTCCAACACATGCCTTACGATGTAGACGAACAGTTTACGCGTTTGAACCAACAGCAAGCGGATCTCGCGATTGATTTTGTGCACCATTCAGCCCCTTCTTTCTATTCAGAAAAGCTGATGAATGACGAAATTTGCTTGATTGCACGGCGTGGGCACCCGCGTATTCAAGGGGCGATTAGCCGCGATGAGTATTACCAAGAGAAGCACATCACCTTAAAAATGCGTCGAGAAAATGTCTACCTCGCCGATTACTTTACCGAAGAGTTTCTCAACGTTAGACGGGTTGCGGCCGAATGCGATTCGATGGTGGCGCAGATGTCACTCGTTGCCACCAGCGATTGCATTGCCATGGTCACCCGCTCATTGGCGGAGCAATTTGCCGAGACACTGGGTCTGCAAGTTCTCCACTCTCCAATGACTGCCATTCCCATCACCTATCGGCTTCTCATCCATAACCGAGAGATCAACAGCCCTGCCAACCAATGGCTTCGTGAACGACTCAGTCGCTACTTTACTCAGTAACGACATTAACTGAGTACTGGTTAACTGCGGCACTGGGCAAAAATATCCAGATCACTTTGATAAACCTGAGTTTTCACATCCATGATGCCAAGCATAGAGTGGAACAGGTTATCGTGAGAAAACGCGCCGTGTGTTGCTTCATTGGCTAAGCATTTTCTGTCTAACCCTTTTTCTTTGGCAAAACCGTTGGATGCCCAAAAAAGCATCGGCACTTTGGTTTGGTTTTCTGGCGCGAGCGCATACGGCATACCATGCAGAAAGAGCCCATCTTCGCCCAAGGATTCACCGTGGTCAGAGACATAAATCAGCGCGGTGTTAAACTGATTTTGCAGCGCTTTTAACTGTTCAATGGTCTGCGCAATCACGTAGTCGGTATACAAGATGGTGTTGTCGTAACTGTTAACGATCTGCTCGACGCTGCAGTTTTCGATGTCAGCACGCGGGCAATCTGGCTGAAACGCGGCCTGTTGCTCCGGGTAACGTCGGAAATAGGTCGGCCCATGGCTGCCCATGCCATGCAAAAACACCACTCGGTTTCCTTGCATGCCGTCAACTCGTTGTGAGAAGTCTTCCAACATCGCCATGTCGTAACAGGTATTGCCATCGCAGAAGGCATTTTTTGCGTTGCGATCCACCACCGTTTTTTGGATGTTGTGCGCTACGCCTTTGTCACCTCCGTCATTTTCAAGCCACAATTGGTCAACGTTGGCGCGTTTAAGAATGTCGATAACGTTATCTTGATTATCCGCCACGCTCTTCGAATAGTTCCCGTGTTTCATTACAGAAAACATGCAAGGCACCGATACCGCCGTTGCGGTTCCACACGACGAGACTTGGCTAAATGAGATCACATCAAGATCTTTGGTGTAAGCGTTGGTTGCTCTGGGGTAACCGTTCAACTCAAAGTTGTTTGAGCGCGCAGTTTCGCCAAGAATGAACACCATCAGCGTCGGCTTTGTTTTCGCTTGTTGTAACGCTTGTGACGACTGCTGCGCATCCTCGCCCAAGACTTGGTATGCCATGGGCTGATAAAAGTACGTGCGGTGAACATACTTACCGATGCTGTACACCAATTGAGTGGGAATGATCTCTTGACGAAGATAAGGGTTGTTACGCCCAACGGACGCGTAATCTTGGTAGTAAAGCCCTGCAATTGCGACAATCACCGCCAGAGAAATCACCATCGAGACAAGCTTGCGGCCAATAAATCGCAGCCATGAGCCGCTTGAGCGAATCGGCGTCACCGCCAGTAGCACAGCGGGTAACACCCCCATTAAACCAATCCACAGCACAGAATAGCCACTGAGGTACGCGCTCGCCTCGGCAGAGTCCGTCTCGAGAATGTTGGCGATCATATCGGAGTCAAACAAGGTGCCGTAGTTAAAACCCGCATAGCTCGCTGCGGCAGAAACCAGCAGCAACACAGCAAAAAAGGGCTTAGTGAACCAAGGCCAGCTAAACAGATTAAACAGCAAATTAAACGCCGCGAGAAAGAACAGCGGGATCGAAATGACAAAGCCAATCTTAACGGTATCTAAGCTACTTAAGATCGAATGCAACGTGGCGTAGATCGGGATGTTAACCAAAAACGCAAAGTAGCTCGCCAACATCAATGTGATGCCAACATACGAGAAATGGGTATTTTTTAAAATTCGCTGCATAACATAACCAATTGAAAAATGAAAATTGGTGCAGTTTTCCTTTAAAAGTGAGGAACTGCTTCAACAAGGCGAATCATATCGAGCGAAACTTAAGATTGGCTTAAGAAACCCAATCATCCATCGATAAACGATGTGGTTTGCTAAACTGGCGTTCTGTGGAGGTACTTAGCGACACGACTTCGGCGTCAAGTAGAGCGGGGATCATCGCCAACCACACTGCTTACAAACTAGACAGCTGTAATGTGCTGAAACACACTTCAAGTGAAAGTCAGTTGCAATGGAATAGCGAGGTTATATAGTTATCAATATTGAAAATCTGGCGCTTGACGCTTTTCATCAATATGGAGTTTAGATATGAAAAACGACGTAATGCTTTTTTTGGAACGCAATCCGATGCGTTCTTTTGAAACTGAAGAAATCTACTTGAACCGAATCGTTGAAGTGGCTGTGAGTGAGAGCTTGGACCTTGCTGACTTCTTCCTAGTTCTCAACAACAAATACCCACAGCGCTGGAAACAGCTTGAGGAATTGAGCAATAAATTCTCTGGCGAAGCGTAAACACGAGCAAGCACCAAACGCTGACCAAGGATTATCCCACTCGATCCTTGGTGTCATTTGACTTGGTGAACTGCAACAACGAGGTATTGGTGATTATCCCGATAAAGACGCTTTCTATTGCCATCGCTTTTCATTGCAATAGCTGAGCAACTCAAGTGAGGTAAAGACCAATACCGACTTTAGCTAAACGCGATATTTGCGTTTCATTCTTAGCGCGACATTGACCAACGCAATCAACACAGGCACCTCGACCAAAGGCCCGATCACGCCAGCAAACGCTTGGTCTGAATTGAGTCCAAACACCGCAATGGAAACGGCGATCGCAAGCTCGAAATTATTGCCTGATGAAGTAAAAGCGATAGAGGCATTTTGATCGTAAGGCAGCCCTAAGCGCTTGCCGATGTAAAAGCTGGCAAAAAACATCACCATAAAGTAAATCACCAGCGGGACAGCGATTTGAAACACATCCATCGGCAACTCGATGATCATGTCACCTTTGAGGCTGAACATCAGCACGATGGTGGCGAGCAGCGCAACTAATGTGATGGGCGAAACACGTGAGATAAACACCTCGTTGTACCACTGCTCACCTTTGGCAGCGACCAGCCATTTTCGGCTTAAAAAGCCCGCTAAGAATGGAATACCAAGGTAGATCAAAACGCTTTGTGCGATGTCGAGAATCGTCACATCGACCACCACGCTTTCCAAGCCAAAATAGGGCGGAAGCACCGTGATAAACAACCACGCCATAAAGCTGTAGGTAAAAATTTGAAAAGCGCTGTTCAACGCCACCAACGTGGCACCGTACTCTTTATTGCCGCCGCTGATGTCATTCCAAACCAGCACCATTGCAATGCAGCGCGCCAAGCCAATTAAAATAAGCCCGACCATATACCCCGGTTGATCACGCAGGAAAATGATCGCCAAAGCGAACATCAAAATTGGCCCGACGATCCAGTTCATCACCAGCGACAAGGTGATGGCGCGTTTATCGCGAGTCACTTCACCCAGTAGGCTATAGTTGACCTTAGCCAGTGGCGGATACATCATTAAAATCAACCCAATAGCCAACGGAATATTGGTCGAGCCCACCGAAAGCGCTTCATTCCACTGCGCGACTTGAGGGAACAGCACACCAATGCCGACCCCAACCGCCATGGCGAGAAAAATCCATAACGTTAGGTATCGATCAAGAAAGCTCATCTTGTGATAAGCACTGCTCTCTTCACAACTGACGGTCTGGTTCATATCAACCTCTTTCAAATTTGTTCTGGATGCGCTTATTGGGCGCAATGACTCACATCGCTGCGGCAAGACTTGCCAAGGATGCTTTCTAGCTCTGATTCAATAAACGCAAGATTGTTTTCCAACGTGGTTTGCAGCACTTGCTTCATCCAAGGAGCAAGCTGAGGATGGATTTGGTAGTAGACCCATTTACCGCGGCGTTCATCCAACACCAGCTCCTGCTTACGTAGCTCAGCCAGATGGCGAGAGACTTTCGGCTGACTTAAATTCAGGGCTTCCATCAAATCACAAACACACAACTCCCCAAGCTTTTGCATTAAAAGCAGAGATTTAAGACGAGTTTCTTCCGAAAGTGCTTTATAGAGAAAAAGGGGATTAGACATAGCAAACACTCAATCGAAAATATGCGGAAAATCATATATATGAAAAAACATATGTCAAGTCTTAGCCTGTCATAAGGAAAGAGTAAGCAGAGGTATGGTAGTGCGCAAAAGGCCAGGCCAATGCACACAACCTTTCTCAATGATTCAAAAAACCACCAGTCGTGACCCATAGTTCAAGCAGGTGGTTTTCACAGAATGCGTCGTTGGAGCAGAACAACTCACGTTTACTCTTCGCTTTTCTCCAACTCTTTTAGCTCTTTTTCGATATTCTCTTCTTCCATTTCAAGCTTTTCGCGCTGATCTTTTAACGCTTGCTTTTTCTCTTTGAGCGCTTGTTTACGCGCTTCTTTCTCCTGCTTATTCATCTCCTTCATCGCTTTTTGTTCTTCTTTTTTGCCTTTTTCTTTGGCGGCTTTTTTCTGTTCTTTTTCCAGTTTTTTCAAACACTCTTTGTCTTTCTTGTCACAGTGTTTTTGCATCATTTCTTCGGCATGTTGCTCCACCGCTTCTTTGCTGGGTTTGCCTTCCCCCGCCCAGTTCGGTTTTTCAGCCAACGCCAGTGGTGAAGTTGCCAGCCCAATAACCAGAGAAATCAATAATGCTTTCATAGTGAGTACTTCCTTTGTCGACACGATGAGAAAAGCGTAGGAGAGGCGATGGGAAATAAACAGTATCAATGTTGAAATCTGTGGCACAAAATCACAGCCAAATAAAAACCCCGTGGTCATGGGATACCACGGGGTTTGGATTTAACGCCTTACTAAGCGGTCAAAGATTTAGGCTGCAAGCTTTTCAAGCACACGCATCAGCATGCGAATGCGCGGTTCAATCGAGGCCAGCACAAGGTACTCTTGATCACTGTGGAAACCCGCGCCGATTGGGCCCAAACCATCAAGAGTAGGCACACCCAAAATCGCCGTGTTGTTCGCATCAGAGCCACCGCCCACCGCGTGCCAGTTCAGATCAATCGACAGCTCTTGCGCTGCGCTTTCCACTAATTGCATCAGGCCTTCGGTCTGCTCGCTTGGCACCATAGACGGTTTGTACGCCTCACGCTCGATGGTCACGCTTACGCCGTCCACAAATGGCGTTTGTGCCATGGCATTGAGCTTGGTGTCTACGTCATCGTATTCTGCGTTGTTCCAGAAACGCACGTCCACCACCGCTTGCGCGTGTTCCGGCACAATGTTGGCACCCGCACCACCAGACACCACACCCACGTTTAAGGTGGTACCTGATTCAAAGTTGGTCATCGCATTGATTGCCATGATCCACTGTGCCATTTCAGTGATCGCGCTGCGACCTTTTTCTGGATCGTTACCCGCGTGCGCCGCAATGCCTTTGAAGTTGATCTTGTAACCCGCCATGCCTTTACGCGCTTTCACTAAGCCACCATCGGCGCGAGCGGCTTCGGCCACCAGCACGTTTTTGGCCAGTTTGGCGACCGATTGAATCCATTCAACCGAATCGCCAGAGCCTGTTTCTTCGTCTGGATTCATGCAGATGCAAATAGAAAGCTTGTCCAGCACTGCTTGGTCCAAATTGCGCATCGCGTATACGATGTTGAGCAAGCCAGATTTCATGTCCGACACGCCTGGGCCGTACGCTTTCTCAGCGTCTAGCGACATCGGGCGTGCCGCTGCCGTACCGACCGGGAACACGGTATCCATGTGACCAATCATCATCACATCGATGTGCGCAGCATCCGGTTGATTGCGAATTTCAAGACCGACACCCGCTTTACCGCAATCGACACGCTTGATCTGCCAGCCGTTCATCGCTTGAAACTTTTGCTCAAACTGGCTGGCAATATATTCGATGCCTTCTAGCGTGTAGGTACCGCAATCAACGTTGATCAGCGGCTTTAGTTCTTCCAGATAATGCTCGAGAGAAAATTGCATATCTTACTCCTAGACAAACAGGTTCATCACCAGCATGGCGCCAAAGGCGTTCAATACTGAAATTGCGATCATCACTGGAATGTAGCGGCCTTCGGTGCCGATAGGACCCAAGATACGGCCAACGTACTGAACTTGTGAGCCCATTAGGTAGATCGCTGGCGCCAAAATCGCGATGTGAGTGCCGTTAAGGATGCCTTGGTCAAACAAGCTGATCACCACACCCACTGCACCACCCATCGACATCCACGCACCGATCAATACCGCTGCTGCTTCACCCGGCAAACCAAACACCGCCATCACGGGTGAAAATACGCTGCCCATCAAATCAAGTGTGCCTGTGATTTGCAGCGCTTTGATGATCACAAACGCCATCAGAACGTTAGGAACGGTCGAGGTGGTGGCAATAACCCAGCCTTTTTTCGCGCCTTCAACAAAAATGTCGGTCACAATCGGCTTCTTTGCTTTTACTTCACTCATTTTGCTGCCTCTTCTTTTAGCGTTTGTGGTTTGTCTTGATCCGCGTTGTCTTGTTTGTCTTCTTTACCTTCCGTTAGGTTTAGGTAGATGCGGAACAAGTTCGCGCCGACGATTTTGAAGACGAACATCACAGCAACCGCGAGGCCGATAGATGACGTTACCGCTGGTGAACCGTCCGCCATCGTGAGGGTGAAAAGCACTGCGCCAGAAGAGAAGAAGTTAACGATGGTGGCACCGGCAGTGAACTGGAACATAGTGAACACGTCCGTTTCGCGCTTGGTCAGGTGGCCTTCGTCTTTCAACTGACGCGTCATCGCCGCACCCGCATCGGTACTTTGCAGCGAGGCGATCAATGCAAGACCCGTGTTACCTGGGATGTTCATCAGTGGGCGTAGTAGTGGCGTTAGCAATTTGCGTGCTGCATCCAATGCGCCGTAGTGCTCAAGCACGTTGATCATACCCAAAGCGAACATCACCGTTGGAATTAAGGTCAATGCGAAGATGAAGCCATCACGCGCACCGCTACCGCCCGTACCACGGAAAGAGGTGGTCATGGCTTGTACGCCATCGGCCGTTTCGTTCACGCCGTACGCCACTTTACCGAACGCACCGTTTAGCGTCGTAAAGTCAAAAACGCCATACCACTGATTCGATTGCAGTAGGCCCGAGAAGAACACAACGGCAAACGCGAGAGCAATGTAGCTCCCAATCGTTACCTTGCGTTCTGTTTGAACAGGAGTTGTCATAAATTCACCTATGGTTGTGGAACTGAACGCATAGGATCTTGAACGTAGAAGATGGGTTACATACTGATCAGGGTCAACCCCCGCGCCAAACGATTAAATAAGCCACTATTGAAATATTATTTTTTGATAACCATCACAATTAACATATTATATTAATTAATAACACAAATTAGGTTTTTTAATCCATTCACGACCAAGCAAATTAGAAACCAAATCCCTCACATTTCATAACAGTGTGCTAGCAATTTTTATGGCTCTTTTGCGGCAAACGTCGCTTTTCTTTCGCGAGATAAAAGAGATTTGCGGCGATCATCGAACTTTCACCGTTTGAACGACCCTTTTGCCATTGCTCAAACGCCGTCTTTCTCTCCTATACTCAAACGGAATTTATCCATCAAGGAGATAAACATGTACGGATTTAGCACTCAGTTTGCTGGCAGCTATGAACAAGCGATCGAAAAAGTAACGCAAGAACTCGCCAAAGAAGGCTTTGGTATTTTGACCGAAATTGACGTCAAAGCGACCTTAAAGAAAAAGATCGATGTGGATAGAAAACCTTATGTGATTCTCGGCGCTTGCAACCCTCACTTGGCCAATCAAGCGATCACCGCCGAGCCAGACATTGGCTTATTGCTGCCGTGCAATGTGGTGGTGCGGGTGGAAGAAGATGACAGCGTGACGGTGGCGTTTATGGATCCGTCTGCGGTGCTCAGCATGGTGGATCAGCCCGGTATCGAAGGGCTAGCAGGGCAAGTGAAAGAGAAACTGATGCGCGTTTGCGATGGGCTAAAACAGTGATGCGACACTCACGCCTCTAACTCTGTATTGCTCAACCAGCATGCCTAGCGTTATGTTCGCCACCACTCTGGGTGGCGAACATTGAGGACAAGGTGCTTTTCGTCGCTATTGAGCGGCGTGACCGACAAACGCCACAACCACTTTGTCATCCCCTAAAGTTCGGGAGAAAACGTACGCGCCAGTTTGTTCAATCTCCTGATGCACACCAGCGCCAACCGCGGGATGCGCTCGGCGGAACTGGCCCAGTTTCTGCCAATGACTGAGCAATGTTTGCTGCTCTGCGCTCAATTGCCATACCATGTCCGAGCGAGTGCCTTGATGGAAATCATCCGCGTATGGGCCAATATTGCGCCCTACTTCATCGCCATAGTAAATCTGCACCGCACCAGGGCTGAGCAGTAATGCGTTTGCGGCGTTGCGCTGCACGGCATAGTCTTTAAATCGGCTAAAGAACAGCTCAGTATCGTGCGAAGACATGTAGCTCACTGGGTTAAAATCACTCTGCTGCGCGATGGTGTTGGCGTAATCGCGATAGGTATCGGCCATTTGGCTAAAACAGGCTGCGCCTTTATCGAGTTTCTTTTGCATATCAAAGTTGATCAGCGCATCAAAACCGTCGTCAAAATAAGGGCTGCGGTAGGCAGAATGGCCCCACACTTCCCCCATCATCCAAAATGGCGCACCCGATTGGCCATTGGCTTTGCGCCACGCATCGAGGCTTTTCGTCGCTTCTTGTTTCAGGCGCTTCCACACTTCGCCTTCAACGTGTTTGACCGTATCTACCCGATAGCCATCAATACCAAAGCGTTTCACCCAATCGGTTTGCCACTCAATCAAATAGTCGCTGACGGTGTAGTTATCGCGTGCCACCACGCGCGTGCCAGGGTTATCTAACAACCACTGTGGTGGCGTCACCGCTTGGGTCGACTCGGTGCGAAAATCAGGCAACCCAGCGAGAGACAAAGTCATGTCGCTGCTGCCCGGTTTTTGGTAACCCGGAAGCCCAGTGCGCACCCAATCTGCCCCCCACCACTGTGACCAGTTTTGGCTTTGATAGTCGATCGCAGAGTGATAGCTATGCCAGTTTTCACCCGATGTTGGCTGCCAGTTGGCCCATTTTTCTGGCAAGTTCGCTTCTTTTGTCGTCACTTGCATGCCATCAAATTGCAGATCCGCCAGTGTTGAATACCCGGAATGGTTGATCACTGCATCGAGCAAAACTTTGATGCCGCGTTTATGCGCCTCTTCCACCAGCGTTTTCAAATCTTCATCGCGGCCAAAGTTCTCATCGATCTTGGTAAAATCACGCGTCCAATAGCCGTGATAGGCATAAAATGGGAAAGAACCGCTGTCGCCACCACCAACAAAACCGTGCACTTGTTCCACGATAGGCGACAACCAAATCGCATCGGTGCCGAGACGTTGAATGTAGTCGAGTTTTTCAATCACCCCTTTAAGATCGCCCCCGTGGAAGGTGCCGATTTCCTCTTTACCGTCCTTCTGGCGACCATAGCTTTGGTCATTGCTGGTGTCGCCATTGTTAAAGCGATCCACCATCACGAAGTAAATATTGGCGTTGCGGTAATCGAAAGGGCGCGCTTTTTTGTTTTGTTTAACCGGTTCCAGCAGCACCAAACCGCCAGATTGCGCTGATGGCGTTAAGCTCACTTTGCCTTTTTTCACGCTCACCACTTGGCCACTGTAGGCGTCACGCAGTGAGGTGCCGTCTTTGAAGCTGTCGCCCAGTTCAATCGTCACTTCACCGCCTTGGTAAACTTCACAAGTCACCTGCGGCAATGGGCGTTTGAATTCGGTTTTAGCGACCTTTTTCGGCTCACGTTTGAATGTCAGCGTGTTGGCGTTCGGGTCCAGTTCAAAGCTGTAGTCACCCGTAAAGCGGATTTTTAGCGGAAGTTCGGTCACTTTGCCACAATTCAACGCAATGGGTTGATTGAACTTAATCACCTGCGCATCCGGCGCTTGGCAATCGCCTTCCAGCCCGGTGATTTTCAGTTGATAGCTCTCTTTGACCAGCGGCACCACTAATGGCTGCTCGGCACTGAGCGGAAAATCTCGGCTGTTGGTGGTGGTTGAAATGGTTAGATTCGGCTCGGCAATCGCCGCTGTCGAGCTGAGAAGCAGAGTTAGGGTTATGGCGTTCAGTTTCATCGTTCAGTCCGTTGTTCACGCCTTCCCCTCTCAAATCGCAACAGATGCTTAAAACAATAGATGCTTAAAAGGGTAGACGTTTGATCGTTTTTATCACGCTCAGAATAAAACGACGGAATAACAAACACATCCTTCTCACCCCCTACGCCCTAAAACTTTGCCGAGGTCACAAATTCGCCGCTAGGGGCGTAGAAAAAGCCGGATGAATCGCTTCATCCGGCTTTGTTTTTATTGCCATTGACGTTGTGTGATTAGTGCTTAAGTTCAGCAGGGACGTCAGCAATGTAAATCGCGGGAACCCCTTCGAAGTCACTGGTGAAAAGCACCCCTTCATCGTTAGGTGTGAATGAAGGGTGTGGATGGGTAATTTGGCGGTCACCATCCAGCACTTTCCAAGACGAGCTGTGTTTTGCCAGCTTCGCGTAGGTTTTCTTGTTGGTGTTGAGCACATATAGGAACGGGTCGTTCTCGATGCTGTAGCCACTAGCATCGGCGACATCGACTGGTGCATCGCAGCCATCGCCGACCATCAGAGAACCATCGAAGTTACTCATCAGGTGCGAGCAAGGTGGCATCACCATCACTTCTTCATTCTCTAATGTGTCTGGGTTGGCTTTGTAGATCACACGCTCTGTTTGCCCCTTGAAGTAAGACACATAAGCCATTGCGCTGCCATCAGGGATCCAGAATTCATGCGTGCACGATTCGCCCGGCGCATGCGATTTGATCTTGCGAAGGTTCGAGCCATCTTCGTTCACCAGCCACATGCGCGCATCGACTAAATCGTGCGGACCTTCGTGACAAAAACCCACAGTGCTATCGTCAAATGGACGGTAAATAGGGTGACCAAGCCACGCGTTCTCTTGGTGGATCACCTCCAATTCACCGCTTTCTATATCCACTTTGATCAAACGGCACCTTGGGTTGGTGTGATAAAACTCGGCGAATTTCTCCCACGACGTAAGTGGTTGCCAATCACGTTTAAGAATTTCAATGCCCACCAATTTGGTGCACTCTGAGTTCGCCACCCAAGTGCCATACCCTTTCCACTCTTCGTCTACGGTATAAATGACACTCTCTTCAAGGGTTTCGAGATCCACTTTCATTAGGTTCAGTTCATTTTTCACGTAGAAGAACGATTTATCATCGCTAGAAATGAAACCACCAAAGGTATTATCCCCTTTACCTTCTGTCAGTTGGACTGCTTGCTGAGTATTGAGATCCAGCAGGTAATAGTTGCGATTTCCATCAAAATCACCTGCAAAAAGAAGCTTTTGTCCATCCTGAGTAAAGCACTTCTGGTAAAAGTAATTGCGGTGACAGATAACATCCGTTGGTGTTAAACGGGTTACTTTCACCTGCGTATCACTGTCTACGAAGGTTTCGAAGTTAAGAGTGATAATTTTGCCTTTAGCCATAACATATCTCCGCTAAACCGCTGCCAGCGTTGGCTGGCAGCGTAAATCAAATTTTTATTGAATAATTATTGTGAACTGCTGGTTGCTAGCTTGGTTGAGCGCTCATCGACTTTAGCGCTCTTCTTCAAGCCATAGCCCACAGCAAAGATAGCAGCGGCACACGCTAAGAAGAGTAGACGGCCCCAAAGTGGGTTTGGAATCAACACCATCAGCGTTAAACCACCAGCCATGTAAGTCACGAGCGTACCCAATTTTGCACGTTGCATACGGTCTACGATGTCTTGACCTTCTTCCGCCACACATTCTGTATCAACGTCTTTGAAGAACTCTTCCGTTGCCGCTTTGTTGGTGTCTTTCGCTTCGTTGTAGAACAAGGTGGTCAGACAGAAGAAGCCAGCGGTGAAGAATAGGTGAGCCGCAATGGTGATCATGGTGCGCAACTCGCCCGCTTCACGACGGGTGATTTCTTCCACGCCAAACCAGCTCATCACGTATTCTGGAGTGAAGATTTTCACCACAGACCAAGAGACCAACATGCCGAAAACAACCGTTGCCCAAGGTGCCCATTTTGGCGTTCTGCGAATCACGATACCAAGGAACAGAGGCACTAGAATTGGCGATTGCAGCAGTGTCGCAACTTGCATCATTAGGTCAAACAGGCTTAGGTGCTTCAGTGAGTTGAAGAACTGAGCCATCAAGATAACTAAGATACCGTTAACCAGACAGGCAATCTGACCAGCACGTAGCAATTCTTTATCGTCGGCTTTGCCTTTACGTACGATGTTTGAGTAGAAACTGCGAACAAAGATGCCTGAGTTACGGTTGAGCGCAGAATCCATTGAAGACATGGTCGCAGCGAATAGACCTGCCATCAGCAGGCCAACGGTACCAAGAGGCATGGTTTCGCGTGCAAACACAAGGTAAACCGCGTCGCTCGCTTTCGCGCCTAGAGAGGCGTATTGCGTGGCGGCATCTGGGTAAAGAATCGCCGACGCCCATGGTGGGATGAACCAAATAATGGCACCGAACACCATCATAACCAGCGCCATGACTGCCGCTTTGCTTGCGTTCTTAGAGTCTTTTGCGTTTAGGAAACGGTAAGACTCCTGCATGTTGTTGATACTTTGTAGCTGCTTAACGATGAAGAAGATAAACGTACACACAAGAAGCAGTGGGTAGTTCATATCAGGGCCCATGATGAAGCCACCCGGGAAGTTCTCCACGATTTCACCCGGACCACCGACCACATACAGTGCCACCGCCGCACACGCGATAGAGATCACCGCCACAACCAGTGTTTGAATGAAGTCCGACGCCACAACGCCCCATGCACCACTCAGTAATGAGATAGCCAATACCGCAATACCCGTCACCCAAATGGTGGTCACGATGTCGGCATTAAATACGGCAGAAGCAAACACGCCCAGACCGTTTAGCCACACACCTGCGTTGATCACACTCAGTGGGATGATCACCCAAGTGAAAAACTGCTCGTTGGTATTACCAAAACGGCGTTTAACCCCTTCTGTTGGTGTATCCACGCGCATTTGGCGGAAACGGCGAGCGAAGTAGAAGTAAGCAAAGATGTACGCCACCATGTTACCGATAAACACGGCCAATACCGCGAAACCGTCGTTGAACGCTTTACCCGCAGCGCCGGTAAATGTCCAAGCTGAAAACTGTGTCATAAACGCTGTGGCACCCACCATCCACCACAACATTTTACCGCCCCCGCGGAAGTAATCACTGGTACTGTTACTTGCCATTTTTTTAAACAGCAGACTGATTGCTACCATCAGAGCAAAGTAGCCTGCAATTACTAAGTAATCGTATTCCATAATAGGACCTCGAAACGATGTTTTAATTTAAGTAAATTCTAATATCAAAATACAAAACGTACTGCGATTAAAATCAAAACAACGGTTCATTTTTAAATTTATTCACTAGTTTGTGATTGCGATCACTTACAAAACGATTGCCGATTACTTTGAGTATTGACCAAAAATCGAACCACGCCGAGTAGAGCGAAAAAACACCGAAAGAGTGTCAGCAGCAAGTGTGAAAAGGTAAATCTGAGACCGTTGTCATTAGAAAAGGCAAGGCTCTCTCGAGCCTTGCAAGAGCGTTACTGTTGAACCAGCTGTTTGAGCGCTAACGCTTCCTTGAGACCCGGTACCGGTTGCTGTTCATCGATGACCGATGCCTGCTTTAGCGGTTGCAGTGACTTAAGATCAATCGCTTTGCCATCGCTGCCCAGCGTACGACCATCGACAATAAACTGGTTGTCCGACGCATGGGCGCTGTGGATCACATCGTCATACTGGCTGCTCACTTGGAAACGGTACGAACGGTTTTCAATGAAGGAGCCCTGCTCGATATCGCCCGCATAAGGGCTTTGGCGGAACAAGTAGTTAAACCGTTTGTTGTCGATCGCCACGTTGTTGCTCAGCACCAGCGAGCCTGGGTTGAAGTTGTCGGTGAAACCATCCATGTTGTTGTTGAACGACAAGCTATTTTTCACCACGTGCGAAACTGGAATGCCTTCGCCACCGAGTTTGAAACCGTTACCGATGGTGCCGCCCTTGTTCGCCACGGCTAGCGTGCGGCCATTGTTAAAGGCAATAGAATCGATGATGGTCACCGCGCCGTTCGCGCCATCTTCCACTTTATTGAACAGATCCCAACCGTCGTCGATATTGTGATGAGAGAGACAACGAATGAAGGTATTACCATCACCGATACGCATTTTGGCCGCAAAGCCATCGGCGTTGATCTGCGATTCATCCATATTGTTGTAACTTTCGCTATCAATCACTGTGTTGTAGCTTGCCCACAACGCACGGCCAATGTTCTCTGGCGAAGTGATAACAAAACCGGTGTCTGGCGCACTGTGTGTGACCATTTTTTCAAAACGGTTATGGCTGCCGTGCACAAAAAACTGAGCACCGGCGACTTCAATGTTTTCGTAGTGCCAGTAGTTAGCGTTGTGCTGGTATTCCGACACAAAACGCACCTTGTCACCCGCTGCTTTCAACTGTTTTGGCAGTTCGGCGGTGCCACTTGCCGTGATGGGCAGAGTGATGCCTTGATAATCACCATCTTGAAGAATGATGGTACCGCCAGCGGGCAGTAAGTTAACCGCGGTGAGAAAATCGAATGGCTTCTCAGCGCTGCCATTGCCAGAGGCGGTACCGCTTGGCGAGACATACAACTGCAACGGATTTGGCAAGCTGACCCGTTTTACCTCGTAACGATGAAGTTGCTTATCTAAGGTTGGGCCTTCCAGCGCGGTAAACGCCAACTCAAGTTGGTTACTGTTGCTCGCCAACTCGATGGTATGAGAGAAGAGATCCCCCGCGTTGACCTGCTGCTTCGCGACAACCTTGCCATTGTGCTTAAGCTCGATGTTGCCTGTGTAGTTGGCTCTGGCTTGAACAGGGTAACGCGGAGTTGCCGAAAGCTCCGAAGAGGCTAATTGGAAAACCAAAGGTTCTTGTTTGGCTTGGTATTTCGGTGCATCAATGGTGTCCGCTGGCGACAATTGTAGGTCGACATTGCTGACGCTCATCTTGGCGTTACGCGAGGCAAAGAAGCCGATGTACTGACTTTCTGGATTTTGCATCTCAACAATATTGGCATTCGCGCCTTTCACCTCTTGCGTCTGCTCTTTGTCACCTTGGCGATAGCTGACTTTGAAGCCATCATTAGTGCGTGTCAGAGTCATGCGGAAAGTTTCAGCCGTACCATAAGGTACCCCTTCTGCATAATCGACACGGCTTAGTCGGTTACCCGCCGTCCCCCAAGGTTGATAAACCCCTTCACGGAACGACGCGTTAAAATTGGTCATGCCATCGTTGGTGCGGCTGTGCGAACGCAACAAGTTCATCACCATATTCGATGCCGATGGAAACTCCTCATGCCCTCCTGGCTGAGGGACCAAACGCTCAGCGCCCAAAATATCACGCACCATCAGGCCTGCGCCTTCTTGACGGTTTGGCGTCGCGCCCGTTTCTGGCCCTAACTGTTCTAAAACCACATCCGCGCTCAAAGTGAAATTGACATGGGTAGGGAGCTCTGTGTAATAGAATGTCAGTCCTTCATGGGAGTTGGCCAGTTTTCCGCCGCGGCTTTCAATCGTAAATTGAGAAGCCAGCTTACCCGCCTCGACAGCTTGACCGTTCACCGTCACCTGGTTAACGCCGACTTTCTCAGGCAGGATGGTTGAACCAAAATTCATATCGGTCGACTGACCAAAAGTGATCGCTTTCCAAGTTAAATCGGCGACATTGATCTCTGTTGCGTAGCTCGCGGGTGCAAGAATGGCGGCCAAGCAAAGGGCTAAAGTGTGCTTTTTCATACCATGTTCCTCTGCTTAGAAGTTGTATTTCATGCCGACGCGGAAACGTGGACGATAGCTATCGACTTCGTCAGTATCCTTCTTCGATGGGGTTGCACCGATCTCGCCAAAAGGACGCCAACCGCTGTCAAAGCCTTGGTATTCAAACGTGAAGTTCACTTCACTCACACCCGCATTGTCGTCTTTGTAAACCACCTCACCTTCTTGCTTCCAGGTGTAATCCACCGTTGCGCCCAATCCCCAGTTTTCGATGCCGCGGTAGCTCGCACCGAATGTCCAGCGGTTGTAATGAGAACTTTGGTCAACATTTGGACGCGTTTCATAGTGGTAACGATGACGGAATGAGGTCGACCAATCGTCATTCACTTTGTAACCCAAGGTTAAATTGAACTGGTTACCCATCTTGGTATCGTTAGATTCCCACTTGTATTGCGGTGTGAGCGTAAACGATTCGTTGATGCGGTAGAGATAGCTGATATTGGCTTGTTGGCCGTTGCCAGCAAACTCGCTGAATGGGTCTTGATTGTGCTCACCCGTTTCGTTGTTTGAACGCCACTTGGCTTCCACTTCAAAACCCACACCGTTCTTAAAACGATGGCTCACCGCGATACGGTCAGCGTGTTTTGCCCCCGCTTTATCACCATGGTCCGGTTGGAATTCATGACGAATATTGATAGAAGCAGCGCTGGCAGCGGTTGACGTTAACGTCAGGAGTAGTGCAGAGGTAAGGTATCTAATTTTCATTTTGAAACACCGTTTTGCTTTATATTAAATTTCGTTTTAATATATATACAGAACAGAATTTGGGAAGTGTTTCGTGGCGAAATTGTGATCATTGAAACGCCGTTTTAATTTTAACATGAGCAAGATGCATGGCCCCACTAGATAATTTGATCATCACCTTTTACCTTGCCTTTATAGGTTTCGCCGCTTGGCTATTTCGCCGCTTTTCAAACTCCTCCAGCGACTTCATTCAAGGTGGCGGCACCATGATGTGGTGGATGGCGGGCGCCACCGCGTTTATGACGCAATTTTCGGCCTGGACCTTTACTGGCGCTGCAGCCAAAGCCTTTGAAGATGGCATCAGCGTGATGTTTATTTTCTGGGGTAACGCGCTCGGTTTTCTTGTCGCCGCTGCTTTTTTTGCTAAGCGATATCGCCGTTTGCGCGTGGAAACCGCCATGGAGGTGATTCGAATTCGCTTTGGCGGCGTCTCAGAACAAGTGTTCACTTGGCTGAGTTTCCCCATCACCCTAATTGCTTGTGCGATCTGGATGAATGGTCTCGCGGCTTTTTTCTCTGCACTGTTTGCCATTCCCGTCACGACGACCATTTTAACCATGGGGATCGTTGTGACTCTGATTGCCATCAGTGGTGGGGCATGGACGGTATCGGTCACCAACGTGATGCAGTTGATCCTACTGATTGCGATTACCTTTGTGATTGGCCTAACCGCGTTTTTTGCCCTTCCTGAACCCACTGCTGTGTGGCACGCCTTTCAACCTATCTATGGTGAAGGCGTGCCCCACACTGCCATCTTTGTTGCTTGGGCATTGGCCATGCTGCTTCAGCAAACCATGAGCAACAATCACACCCTCAGCAGTTATCGATTTTTGACCACCGCGAACGATAACGATGCCACAAAAGCCGCGTTACTCGCGGGCGGGCTATTCCTGTTTGCTCCACTGCTTTGGTTTGCGCCAGCGTGGTTCGTCGCTTCACTGGGCGTTGATCTACACGCGATCTACCCAGCACTCGGTCACAGCGCCAACAACGGTGCATATTTGTACTTCATCCAACACGTTATGCCACAAGGGGTACTCGGTTTGGTGATGGTGGCCTTGGTTGCTGCCACCATCTCGCCCCTCACTTCGGCTCACAACCGCAATGCGGGGATCGTTGTACGCAGTCTTTATCAAGTTTGGATCAAGCCCGATGCGTCAGGCAGAGAGCAACTGATTATGGGCAAAATCGCCACCTTAATGTCTGGCGTCGTCGCGACGTTGGCGGCTCTGCTGCTCGCCTCGGTTGAATCTTATAGCTTGTTCGAGATGATGATTTTGTTTGCCGCCTTTATTCAAATGCCGCTCAACATTCCTTCACTGTTGGCACTCGTGACACTCAAGACACCAAACTGGTCTGGATGGGCGACGGTACTGGTGGGCTGCTTAGTTTCATTGACGATGTTTTTCTTATTTGATCTTCGTTGGTTTACCTTACTGCCGCTCAGCGAGCGCGAAGTGAAAGAACTCACGGTGGTGGCCACACTCATCGCCCACATTGTGTTCACCGGTGGATTTTTCCTCCTCACTCGCGTTTTTTTCAGCCAAGAGCCTCAACGCATTCAGCAGCAAAGAGCTGCCCTTGCAGAGCAGCTCGCCACACCAATACGCGAAAAAGAGCAGGCCCCAATTAATCACCTTCAAGGCATTTATGTGGGCTCAATAACTGGCGTTGCCGGTTTAGGATTAATTGTGATTGGATTTTTCTTAGAAGCCGATGCCCAATGGCCATTTTTCACCACTGGTGGTTTAGTCATCGCCTTTAGTGCACTTTTGATGGTGCGACGGTCGCAGAAAAACGTGACTTAGGTAACATCCATTCTTGAGCAGATAAAAAAACGCCTGCAACCAGTGCAGGCGTGGCAAAGAAGAGCCAAATATCTTCGATTTCTAAAGCAAATATCTTCGATTTCTGAAGACAGTGAAGGGAGCCAAATCAGGGGGAATTAAGCGATAATGCCCGCAACTTCGCGTACTAGCTTCGCTAGATCGTCCCATTGCTCGTTATCGATCAAATCACCCGGAACCATCCAAGTGCCACCACACGCCAACACAGCAGGGATAGCAAGATAATCTTTGACGTTACTTGGGCTAACGCCGCCCGTAGGCATAAATTTCACTGGGTAAACCGCCGTTAGCGCTTTCAGCATGTTTACGCCACCCGAAGGTTCTGCAGGGAAGAATTTCAGGGTACGTAGACCCATTTCCATCGCTTGCTCAACCAAACTTGGGTTGTTCACTCCCGGAACAATGGTCACATTGCGCTGTTGGCAATATTTTACTGTGGTTGGGTTGAAACCTGGGCTGACGATGAAATCCACACCGGCATCAATCGCTTCATCCACTTGCGCAGAAGTCAGTACCGTACCAGCACCGATCAGCATTTCTGGGTACGCTTCGCGCATGTTTTTGATTGCCAAAGCCGCATCTGCAGTACGGAACGTCACTTCAGCACAAGGCAGGCCATTTTCAATCAGCACTTGCGCCAATTTTACCGCTTTGTTAGCATCTTTGATGGCGATAACCGGAACCACTTTGATTTCAGCAAGCTGTTGATTTAAATCTTTCATTTGTTTGAATCCTTAAATAGTTGGCATCGCTTCGCGAGGAATAATTGCGCCACGATGTTGAATAACATGACCTGCAACAGTGTGACCAGCAAAAGCAGCTTGCTGACAATCACCACCCAAAATACGCTTTGCAAGATAGCCAGCACTGAATGAATCTCCTGCGGCGGTAGTGTCAACCACATTATCAATTTTCAGTGGAGCAACCGCGTGACGACCTTCTTCTGTAACGACAAAACACTCATCCCCACCACGTTTGATGACGATTTCACTTACACCAAACCCTTTGGTGCGCTCAATCGCTTGATCTTCATGGGTATCGCCCCATAACAGCATCTCATCATCAAAGGTGAGAAATGCCATATCGGTGACTTGCAGAATTTGCTGGTAGAACGCTTGTGCGTCCGCCACGTTGCTCCACAGCGCAGGGCGGAAGTTGTTATCAAACGCGATTTTCACCCCATCACTGCGGCAAAGCGCGAGCAGTTTGATCAGCGCTTCACGGCAATCTTGCGACAGTATCGCCAAACTGATACCACTAAGGTAAATCATTTGATGCTGACACAGCTCTTTCGCCAGCGTCAGGATGGCACGGTCACGCAGCCAGTATTTCGCCGCCGAATCGTTGCGCCAGTAGAAGAAGCTACGCTCGCCATTGTCTGCCGTTTCGATGGCATAAATGCCCGGCAATTTGTCTTTAGAAAGGTACACCATGTCCGTGTTGATACCTTCGTCTTGCCATGCGGCAAGCATTTCTCGGCTAAATGGATCCTGTCCTAATCCCGTAACATAAGAGGTTGAAACACCGGATTGCTGGGTCAAACGGGAAAGGTAAACTGCGGTGTTGAGTGTATCCCCACCAAAACCTTGTTGTAGCTCGCCGTTGACCTTTTTCAGTTCAACCATGCATTCACCAATAATGGCAACGCGATTGATGTGATTCATAGGATGTCTCCTTAACGTAATTGCTGCTATTATTACAGCAACAAAACCTCGAGACAATATTTTTAAAACGACGGTTCAATTATTCGTGAGCAAGATCCAACTCTGCAGTTTTGGCAGGTTCGAGTTCTGCCGCTCTCTGATAGCATCGCGCCACTGACCTTATTCACCACACTCGCCACAATGCTGGCAGTAGACGAGCCTTTAGCACTTCATATCATGAACAACCCAACCGTTTCTCGCGCCATCTTTCTACTGGTGACGGCCAATTTGCTTGCTTCCCTCTCGGATGTGTCACTCAAAATACTCAATGGCGAAGTGCCGACGTTTCAATATGTGTTTATTCGCCAGTCCATCAGCCTTGTGCTGCTATTGCCTTTCTGGCTTCGTCTGGAGAAATCGCAGTGGAAAAAGGGCTGCGACTGGATCACCTTTTGGCGCGCGCAACTGATCTTGCTCGGCAGCGCGTGTGCGATGATAGCGATCACCCATTTGCCACTGGCGACCGCCAATGCCATGTTCTACGTTGGCCCACTGCTGGTATTGCCTCTGGCCTTTGTCTTTTTGGGGGAACGCCCTGCCGCAGGGAAAATTGTTGCAACGTTATTGGGCTTTGTTGGTGTGCTGATTGTGCTGCGCCCAGAACAGTTTCATTGGGCGGCGATTGTGGCATTGGGCAGCGCATTATCCATGGGCGTGGGCAATATTCTGATCCGAAAAGTGCCCGCCGATCAGTCACTGATTTCCACGCTTTTTTGGACGACCTTAATGACGCTGCCCTTTGCGTTTGCCCTCGCCTACTGGCAATGGAGCGCGATTCGCTTCGAGCATATTTTATGGATTGTGGCGATCAATCTGTTTGTACTCGCCTACCACGCTTTGGTGGTGAAGGCATTTCAGCAAGCCCCGGCAAGCCAGATCGCTCTGGCCGAATATTCTGGCTTGGCGTTTGTCACCTTCTTTGGGGTGATTTGGTTTGATGAAGTACCAGACAGTTACACCGTTTTAGGCATTCTGCTGATCATTGTGCCTATGATGCCCATCCGCTGGAAACATTGGCTTAAGGGCAAAAGACGCCAAGCGGTGAGTAAGGGTTAAACTGTCCAAGAGGAGCCTTACCATGGTCATATTTTTGGATGGAAGGCAGTTAGACCTCTGTTATAAGAAAAACCATCTTCATCGGCAAAATCGAATGCCGTTCGAAGTAGAAAGAAAAATGTAACCTGTCAATTTCATAAGACTTCCTCATGTCTCTCAAAATTTTGCTTGAAAATTTAAACCTGAAATACGATGAATTAAAGTCAGCTGAATGATAACGAGGGAATAAGGATAAGTCAGTGAGCACACTAAGGGTTTTTCAGGAATCTGAGATCATATTCAACGAAGAAGAAGCAAGAGAAATTCTCATTCGTTTTTTTCCAGCGAATAGAAATGAAATCATGACGGCATCCATCACAGTTGAGTTGAGAGGTTTTGCACAAGCGCTTCTTTTAGAAGCAATTGATGCTTCATTTTCCATTGGTATTGTGCAGGGATTATGGGAATCTACACTTAATCCAAGAACACCGTTAAAAAAAATAATAGAGAAGCTAATAACTTCATTAGGTCCTCACTTTTTTCATCATGCGACTACGCAGGATCTCAGAAAAGTGAAGATATATCAGTTTGTGGTCGATGCTTTGACTGTAAAGTTCCAACGCGTATTTATATTAATGTTATCTGGTATAGCAAACAATAAACCCCTTATTCTACCTAACTATGATCAAGTCATTAGCAAACGAGTCTGGGTATAGCATGTCAAAGAAAACTATCTTCGCCATCTTGTTGATTTTGAGTGTGCTGATAATTATAAGACCCAGGGAAGAAACGCTTTTAAGATGTGCCATGTTCGGTCCTATGAAGCTTTTTAGTAGTGACACCTGCATGGCTTATTTTGATGTGTTTGGATATTCAGAAAATGTGTACCAAGACCTTCGTGAAAACTTCGATGTCGCTTCTCTTCTCAGCTTGAGCCCAGAACGTAAATATTACTTTGCTCAGCTATATTTAGACAACGGTAACGATATTAATAAAAAAATAGATCAAGGCATGCCGATACACGGTGCAATTCTTAAAGATGATCTGGAAGAATTTTATTGGTTACTCGAGAAGAACGCCGATCCAAGTGTTGTTGATCACTTAACTGATTTAGATGCTTATGACTTTATTGATATCATGATCATAAAACAGCCAACCCCTAATCGGTTGGAAATGCATAAAGTTTTAGAACGTTATAAACCCTCGTCGTAGCGATGAATTTACGTTTTTCAAACTCGACATCAAATTTCATTTGCATTAATAGAGAGTGCAGGTCTTATTTTTCATAGTAATTAACTTTTGATATGTCACAGTTAATTGACGATCTATGCACTTACTTTGGTTCACAACGCATTTTGGTGTAATGGCAAGTTAGCCAAGTTCCCCCACCTCCCAAATAAAACAAAAGCCAGCATTTGCTGGCTTTGTATTAGTTCCCGAAAAAGTAATGATGACTGAGTGCTTAGTCGATCAGCGAGCGTACGTACTCTGCGATTTCCGGCACTTGGCAGTTTGCGAAGAAGCACTCTTGGAATTGTGCACCGCCAACCGCTGTTTTCACCAACTCTTGGTCAATTGCACGTAGGCCTTCAACCACATCTTTCGCAACCGCTGCTTTTACGTTGTTTAGGATCGCCGCATTCGCTTGCTGTGGTGCTGCACGCTCGATTGGGTAGCCTTCACCACGGTTACCAGTGAACGCTTTTTCGAAGATGTAACGAACATTGAGCTCGCCTGCCCAGCCAAAGCCTTTTGCAAACGCGAGAGAAATGGCATTGCCGTTGTTGATTTGGTTGAACAAAAAAGCATCTGACGGCTCTAGGCAGTAGCCACATACCACGCCTGGGTGTAGGTTGCTCGACATCATTGCGCCTTGGCCAGTACCACAACCGGTTACCACAAAGTCTACCGCTTTTGAGTTCAGTAGAATGCTTGCCATGATGCCTAGGTGGATGTAAGTCAGGTGATGGTCATTTTCATCTTTCATGCCGACGTTGAATACGTCGTGGCCTAGGCCGCCCGCTACGCTGTTAAGCTCTGCTGCAACCATCGCGTTTTTCGGTGCTTGGCTGTTTTCCATCATTAGTGCAATTTTCATCTGTTACTCCCGCGGTTAAACCGCAATTCAAAAATAAATCTTAAACGAAATCTTTACGCATTGGGGTGAAGGTATCAATCAGTACACCCGCTTCTAGACAAACACAGCCATGTTCGATGTTTGGCTCTTTGTACATAGTATCGCCTGTTTTGACGATTTTTTTCTCATCGCCAATGGTGAATTCAAACTCACCCGATAACACATAAGTCAATTGCTCATGGGGATGTGAGTGCATGGCACCAATCGCGCCAGTTTCAAAATGCACTTCCACCGACATCATGTTGTCGCTGTGTGCCAGCACTTTGCGTGAAATGCCTTGACCAAGATCTTCCAGCGTAATGTCTTGATTAAATACAAACATGCTTCACCTATATGCCTGTTTTACTCGTTAATCGGCACCAAATGCTGCCGATGTAACCGATAAATCGTGATGAGGTTGGTGGCGATCACTGTCATCTCTAACAAGGTGCCGCCAATGGAACCCACTAAAATGTTATTGATTAACCAGCAGGTCGCTCCAACCAGAAAACCAATCCGCATGCGGATACCGTTCAACACGAATAATGAATAGGTGCCAATCACTGTCCCTAGAATTGGCCATAATTCCCACCAGTGTTGCGCCATCCACACGCCGCTACTGACACCAATGACAATAAAAAATGCGGCTACCCATCTCGAGGAGGTAAAGATCGAGGTGGTGGTGCGCAATGCAGAAAGCAGCGCACTGAGTGCAGATACCATCGATCCTAGTAGCAAAAAATGGAGAAGATGATTGAGATTGAACACCAACATCAGGATTTTCAAATGCCTGTCATTTTTCTGGTAAAAGGTGGAGATTCCCAAACCAAAACTGAGAAACCCTAACGCTTGTGCCAAATCAATCTCGACCATCATCTTCTCACAATTGGGTTAGCGTGATAGCCAGCCACCATCTACCGCAACGGTGTAACCGTTAATGTAGTCAGACGCTTTCGATGCAAGGAACACACAAGGACCAGCCAAATCTTCCGGCGTGCCCCAACGGTTTGCAGGAATGCGCTCTAGGATTTCTTGGTTACGTTGCTCATCAGCACGCAGTGCCGCTGTGTTGTTGGTTGCCATGTAGCCCGGTGCAATCGCATTCACGTTGATACCGTGTTTTGCCCACTCGTTTGCCATAAGGCGAGTTACACCCATTACGCCACTCTTAGACGCAGTGTATGAAGGAACGCGGATACCGCCTTGGAAAGAAAGCATGGATGCGATGTTGATGATCTTGCCGCCTTCGCCTTGCGCAATAAATTGTTTCGCCACCGCTTGAGACATAAAGAACACGGATTTGATGTTGATGTTCATAACGTCATCCCAATCTTGCTCAGAGAACTCGATCGCGTCGTTGCGGCGGATGATGCCTGCGTTGTTCACCAAAATGTCGATGCGGCCAAGCTCAGTCACTGCGCGATCAACGATTGAAGGAATATCATCTAGTTTCATTAGGTTAGCGCGGATATCGACGAACTTACGTCCCGTCGCTTGGATTTTCTCCATGGTTTCTGTTGGTTCACTGATGTTCACACCAACGATATCGCAACCTGCCTTTGCTAAACCCAGCGCCATGCCTTGACCTAAACCGGTGTCACACCCCGTGACGACTGCTACTTTGCCTTGCAAGCTAAATGAATCAAGAATCATGTAATGCTTCCTCTAGAATACTGAATGAAGTGAACCGACGTTATGGTTGTTGTTCACTGTGGTAGAGCAAACATAACAGCAAATCGGCAACCTTCGCAAATATTTTTGAAAAGACGTTTCAAAAATATTGATGCCGGTCGAATTTTAATAAACCGAACTAAGTGAGCGGTTTCAAAATTATGAAAAGGTATTTTAAAAATAGTAGTGATATACAAAATCAGCGATATAATAGAGAAAAACACAACTATAGAAGGGAAAACAATGGAAAAGTCGACACAGCCAGAGTCTGTTTCGTCAGTAATGAAGGTGTTCCACATCCTTCATGCACTGGGCGAGCAGAAAGCAATTGGCGTATCGGAGCTGTCGCAACGTCTGATGATGTCTAAGGCAACCACTTACCGCTTTTTACAAACGATGAAGTCACTTGGGTATGTCTCTCAAGAAGGCGAAGCGGATAAGTATTCACTCACATTAAAAGTGTTTGAGCTGGGTGCGCGTTCACTAGAGTATGTTGATTTGATTGAACTGGCGGACAAAGAAATGCGCCATATCTCTCAGCTAACCAATGAAGCACTGCACTTAGGTGCGCTGGATGACAGTGCGATTATTTACATCCATAAGATTGATTCCGGTTACAACCTTCGCATGCAATCGCGCATCGGCCGTCGCAACCCTCTCTACAGTACTGCCATTGGCAAAGTACTGCTTTCTGAGCGCGAAGAGAGCTTTGTTCGCGAGTCCCTTGCTGATGTTGAGTTCATCAAACACACCGAAAAAACGCTAGAAAACACGGAACAAGTGCTTGAAGAACTGGCGAAAGTGCGCGAACAGCATTTCGCTGAAGATAACGAAGAGCAAGAGCCTGGCTTACGTTGCATCGCGGCTCCGATTTACGATCGTTTTGGCCACATCGTGGCAGCAGTGTCCATTTCGTTCCCAACCATTCGTTTTGACGAAGAGCGCAAAGATTACTATGTGGGTCTGCTTCATCAAGCGGGTAAGAACGTTTCTGAGCAGCTTGGCTACCACAGCTACCCTGCTTAATGATTGACGAGCAGCCCTCGGGCTGCTTTTTTTTGGCGCAACATCAATTGATGAAACGCCGTTTTAATTTAGAGGTGAGCGATGGGCACATCCGTTACTCCAAACATTGTTGATTTCCTAGTCCGCATTGATCCGTTTGATAAATTGCCAAAGGCTTTGGTTGAATCCCTTGCCAATTCTGTACAGATCAAATATTTGGTGAAGGGAGAAACCATCAGTTTTAGCTCACTTTGCGAAACGCGTTATCTCTACATCATTCGCACGGGCGCGATTGAACAGCGCACGCCAACGGGCGATCTTCGCGCTCGCCTCGGCCACGAGGACCAGTTTGGTTTTACCTTCCTCGCCCCTCTCGATAATGCCGAAAACGGCTATCAAGCCGAAGCCATTGAAGATGCGCTGCTCTATTTGATCCCGCATCACCAACTGAAGAAAGTGTGCGACTCGCACCCTGAGTTTGCGGACTATTTCGCGGCGCAAGCTAACCTGCGCTTGAGTTCGGCGGTCAACTTCGTCTGCCAGAAAGAAGAAAAAGGGCTGTTTTTCCGCACGGTCGGTGAGATCGCCAGCGAAAACATCGCCATCGTGCAGGTGACAGATTCGATTCGGGATGTCGCCCTTGCCATGTGCGGCAAACAGCGCAGCTCTTGCGCGGTGGTGATGGATGGCAATGACATTGTCGGTTTGGTGACCGACCGCGATATGACGGCCTCCGTGGTAGCAAAAGAGAAAGACGTCAGTGAGCGCATTGAAAGCGTTATGACGCTGAATCCAGTATTGATCGAAAGCGATGCCAAAGTGATCCAAGCGATCTCCCTTATGCTGCAATACAACATTCGCTGCTTACCTGTCGTGAACCACGGCAAAGTGGCCGGCTTGCTGACAACCACACATTTGGTACACAACCACCGCACCCAATCGCTGTTTTTGATTGAGAAAATCAAATACGCCAGTTCGCTGAATGCGCTGGCGGCGTTAAAAGAAGAGCGCCAAACCATTTTCCAAGCATTGGTCGAAAGTGGCGTCAGCGCGGAGATTCAAGGCAAAGTGATGTCGATGATCATGGATGCCTTTACCCGTCGCATTATCCAACTCAATGAAGAAGTGCTGGGCGCGCCTCCATGCGATTACGCTTGGATGGTGGCAGGGTCGCACGCGCGCAATGAAGTGCACATGCTCTCGGATCAAGACAGTGCTATCGTCCTTTCCGACGACGCAACCGAAGAACACAAGCTCTACTTTACCCATTTGGCCATGCGCGTGTGTAATGGACTTGCTGCGTGTGGCTATCCGCTCTGCGATGGCAAATACATGGCGGCGTCTCCCAAATGGTGCCAGCCTGTCTCACGTTGGAAAGAGTATTACCAAAAGTGGGTGGCGAGCCCGGAATACAACAAACTGCTCTCCATCAGCGTGTTCTTAGAAGTTCGCTCAATTCACGGCAGCCGTGAATTGGTAGAGCAGATCCAACAGCATCTGCACCATTGCATTCAGCAAAGTCCGAGTTTTATTCCTGCTTTGGTGCGCGATGCGATCGACACTCAACCGCCATTGGGCATTTTTAACCATTTGGTGCTGGAAAAAGGCGGCCAAAACAGCAACACGTTAAACATCAAAAAATACGCACTTAATCTCATCATCGATCTGGCGCGTATTTTCAGCTTAGCCGCAGGTGGTTCCCTAACCGGCACCGAAGAGCGATTCCGTTTTGCGGTCGAACACGGCACCCTATCAAAAGGCAGTTGCGACAACATCATTGGCGCTTATCGTTTCATTACTCAGGTACGTTTTCGTCACCAGTTGAATGCCATTTTGGCAGGAAAAACACCCGACAATCATATCTCTCCGGATAAAATCAGCAGCTTTGAGCGCAAACACCTCAAAGATGCCTTTAAGATCATCAGCGAGTTGCAGGATGTCGCCAAACTGAAGTTTGTTAAAGGCTAGATGATGATAAAGAAATGGTTCAAGCGCTGGGACACCATGCCCAGCCAAGAACAGATACGCCAACAGATCGTCGTTGAGTCGGCGTGGCCCGAAGCACTGCAAAACTACCTGAATACGCCGCTCATTGCTGAAGTGACGCCGCTTCATCAAGTCTCGTTTCTTGCTTTGGATTTTGAAACCACTGGGCTTGACGCAAAACGCGATAAAATACTGTCCATCGGCATGGTGGATTTGACGCTCGAAGGCATTAACCTCTCAAGCGCAGAAGAGATCCTGCTCAACCATGGCGCGTACATTAAAGCCGAATCTGCGCGCATTAATGGCTTAACGCCACAGGCGCTGGAGCAAGGTTGCTCGCTAGAGCAAGGGATGATGCGTTTATTTGAACGTGCGCAAGGCAAAGTTCTGCTCGCGCACAGCGCAATCATTGAACAAGGCTTTCTCCAAGCCTTTGCTCAACAACATTTTCAGCTTGCCAAATTGCCTTGCCACTTCGTGGATACATTGCAAATAGAAAAGCGCTTTAGCTATGCAGGGAAAAGCGGCCAACGCAGCAGTTTTCAACTTGATGATTTACGACGTTGTTATCACTTACCCGATTACCATTCTCATTCGGCCGCCAGTGATGCCTTGGCTTGTGCGGAGTTGTTTATCGTGCAAAGCAAAAAACTCGAACTGAATAAACAACGGCAGTTAACCACAGTCTTAATTAAATAATAGTACCTAAATATTTGATCGCTGTTATTAATCCCTCATTAAATATGCAACCAATAGAACAATTAACCAACACATATCCACGTTTGTTTAAAATAGTCACTCAACCTAAAAAGTGTAAGAATATATTTAATAATAGCCATACCGATTTAAATATCTCCAACAAATTGATAGTCAGATGAATATTCTTATTAATCCCTAACAATAAGAAGTTTACAAACTCATCCAGAAAAAATTAAATTTCACTTAAAAACAACAACTTAAATAAACAAAATCTTGTGGCACATATGAAACACCACCAATAAAAATGATGTACACATCATGTTTTTTTAGTGTAAAACACATGCATACATTTGGTTTTATATTCTATTTTACTAAAAACGTGCACTGGCTCGACTTAATTAACTTCGTTCAATCAATGAAAAACAAATAATGATTCACGTCAAAAATAAATCACCTTCCACCTCTAATAATAAATCAATCAAAAAGGATTTATTATGGAGTTACCATGAGCCAACACGAATCATCTAGCTATCAGTCTCGTCGTCGCAAGGCGAACGAGTTTTCAACTCGATCGGAATACTTAGAGCATGAGCTGAATATTCTTTCTTTCAAAAAATGGCGTGTACACTTACCTTTCCGTGACTTCGGTATTGAGATCGAAGACTGGGTACCTGCCATTGCCGCGACTATTGGTAAAGTGGTGATGGTCACCGCAATGGTGGCCGCTTTCGCCGCCCAGTTTGGCCTTTCACCTGAATTTGTTGCTGAAAACGTACGCTATGAGTTGATCATCGCAGGTCTTTTGTTTGTTATCTTTTTTTCCGCGATTTTAAACCCTAGAGCCAACTTAGCCGGCACGCACGGGCCCATGATTCCATTGATTCCACTTGTTGCCGCAGCGGGTGGACACCCACTCGCTCTAGGCATCATGGTTGGCATGTTTGGTTTGATCCTCAGCGCCACCAAAGGCGGCTCAAAACTGGTTCGCTTAACCGGTGAAGGGGTTCGCGGTGGATTGCTAATCTACTTGGGCGCGGTGGGGCTGATTAGCCAACTGAGCAGCTTTGAAAACTGGTCTATCGCTTCGGGTATGGAATCCGTTTCGTTTGTGGTGATCTCTACGACTATCGTGATCTACGCCTATTTGGCAAAAATTGAAAAACGCTGGTTGGCGATCCCGCTGTGTTCGTTAATTGCTGGCGTGGTTTCCTACTTAATGGGCGTGCCTTTTGAGTTCACCACAGAGCCTGGCTTACCAAACATGAGCCCATTCTACTGGTGGGGCGAAGAGACAGGGTGGCAATTGGGCTGGCCTGAGTTTGAGCACTACATTGCGGTGATTCCTTTCGCGATTTTGGCGGTTGCCATGTGGTCACCCGATTTTCTTGGCCACCGCGTATTCCAAGAACTGAACTACCCAAAAACCGCCAAAGATGCACTGATGGATGTGGACGACACCATGACGGTTTGTTCTATTCGTCAGATCATCGGTGCTGGCCTTGGTGGCGGTAACCTCGCCTCTTCTTGGGGAACGTACATGATCCCTGCGGCGATTGCCAAACGCCCCATCCCAGGAGGTGCTCTGCTTACGGGTATTCTCTGTATCGTTGCTGCTGTGTTGGGGTATCCGATGGATCTGGCGATGTGGGAACCGGTACTGCGCGTTGCGCTGTTAGTGGGCGTATTCCTACCGCTACTGGAAGCGGGCATGCAGATGGTACGTAACGCTCGTAACTCGCAAAGTGCGGGGATTTGTATGTTTGCTTGTGCGCTGGTTAACCCCGTTTTCGGTTGGGCAATTACCATGCTGCTTGATAATACCGGCCTCATTGGCAACCGTGAACGCAGCGAAACCTTAAACCGTACTGACCGTTTAGGCATTCCACTCGCAACCGTATTGGTTTGTGTTGGCGCATTAGCGGCGGTGGGTCAATTACCGGGCATTCCTGCACTTCTTTAATGCTTGTTTTGCCGAAAGATCCGCTCAAAGGGCGGATCTTTTTTTTGAATGCTCACTCAAATTAGCTAAACTGATCCGCCATTAGTTTGATTCAATGGACTTATTCTCTCTTGCTTCCTATGCTGCGTGAACACATATCCCGTCACGCAATACAAGGAAAGATCATGGCCGGCATAACCGATTTACAGCGCTTACTTCAATCAATGTCCCCGAAATTGATTGAGGGCGAATATGTTTTTTGCACCGTCGACGGCCCACTTAAGGACTATCTACACCTTAACCCCATCGCCACATTTCGTGAGCAAGAAGGGCTCACTTTGGTGCTCGAAGCTCAGCAAGCCGAACAAGCAGGGTTGACTACCGATAGCCGTTTTTGTTTGATTACCCTCACCGTCCATTCAAGCTTAGAAGCCGTCGGGCTAACCGCCGCTTTTGCCAGCAAGTTAGCCAGTTATGGCATTAGCGCCAACGTGATTGCTGGTTATTATCACGATCATATTTTTGTACCAAAAGGAAAAGCTCACGAGGCAATGAGCGCACTCACTGAGTTGACTGCGTAGAAAAATTCGCCAAAGCCCCCGCTTTGAAAAAACCGTTGCGATAATGTTAGAGTATAAAAAACGGTTATTCAGGATAAGGATATATGAAGACACCCACCCCAAAGCTTTCATTACGCATATTGAAAAAAAGTGATTACGATCAAGTGGCCAGTTTAATGGATTTGGTTTTTCACGACGTCGGCGGCGCTTGGCCAAGAATGACCATAATGGATCTCATTCATCAATTCCCTGATGGACAAATCTGCATAGAGGATTCCGGTAAAATCATTGCGGCAGCGCTCACCATCAAAGTGGATTATAACCGCTTCTCTCTCCCCCATGTCTATACCGATATCATCAATGAAAACAACGTAATACAACACAAATCAAATGGCGATGCCTTGTATGGCCTCGACGTATTTGTTCACCCGGATTATCGCGGGCTACGTTTAGGTCGAAGACTGTATGAAGCGCGAAAAGAGCTGTGTCGAAGCAATAACCTCAAAGCCATCTTGGCAGGTGGTCGAATTCCCGGATACAAGCCATACGGTGGAAAACTGCCTGTGGCAGAGTACATAGAAAAAGTCTCACGCAAAGAGCTTCATGACCCAATTCTCTCATTTCAGCTCTCAAACGATTTCGATGTGAAGCGCATCATGCGCCATTATCTTCCCGAAGATGACAGCTCACACGGTTACGCAACGTTACTGGAATGGGACAACTTCTTTTATGAAGAAGACGTCTATTCCGTTCATGACATCGAGAAAACGATTGTTCGTATCGGCATTGTGCAGTGGCAAATGCGCATGGTGAACGATTTGGAAGACTTGTTGGATCAGGCGGAGTTTTTTATTGATTCGCTGTCAAAATACAAAGCGGATTTCGCACTCTTTCCGGAGTTCTTTAACGCGCCTTTAATGGGATTGGCAGAAGATCAAAACTCTGTTGAAGCGATTCGCTTCCTCGCCTCGTTCTCTGAGCGTGTCAAACTGACCATGTCTCAACTTGCCGTGACCTACAACATTAATATCATCGCAGGCAGCATGCCTGTTTTAGAAAACGGCCAGCTTTACAACATTTCTTACTTGCTTCGTCGTGATGGCACGGTCGAGTCCCAGCATAAAATCCACATTACCCCGCATGAACAACGAGATTGGGTTATCGATGGCGGCGACAAAGTTTCTGTGTTTGACACCGATGCGGGACGTATTGGGATTTTGATTTGTTACGACAGTGAGTTTCCAGAGCTCGGACGTATGCTGGCTGAACAAGGCGTGCAGATCATTTTTGTTCCGTTCTGGACGGATACCAAAAATGGTTATCAACGTGTGAGAATTTGCTCCCAAGCGCGCGCGATTGAAAATGAATGTTATGTCGCCATTGGTGGTAGTGTTGGCAACCTGCCTAGGGTCGATAACGTCGATATCCAATACGCTCAATCGGCAGTGTTCTCACCTTCAGACGTGTTCTTCCCACACGACGCCACCATTGCAGAAGCAAGCCCAAATACGGAAATGATCATCTTTGCCGATGTAGATTTGGATAAACTCAAGCAACTGAACATGGAAGGCTCAGTGACCAACTTACGTCATCGACGAATGGATCTTTATGGTGGATTTACTCTTAAAAAAGAATAGATACGAACCAAGCCATTGACACTTATTATGAACACTCTTTTTTATTGGTGCTTTAGCATAAATAGGTTATAAAAACGCTCAACAAACCAATGAGTAACAGCTTGATGAATCAGTGGACTAATTTTGAACAGTGGAGTCAGTACATTCCTTCTGACTCCTTCCTCTTTAAACTCCTTATGGCGCTGGTGCTGCTCGCCGCGTATCAGGTTGTCAAAAAAATCACCAACCGTGCGGTGGCCAATTTGGCCCTCTCAAAGGGTGTGAATAAGGCAAGGCAAAGCTTTATTCAACGGGCGTTTAACACCGCGTTACTCTTTCTGTTCGCCTCGATTTTTTCGGTGATCGCAGGAATCGGATACGGTGATGTGTCGCTGTTCCTCTCTTCTATCTTTGCGGTCTTAGGGGTCGCCTTCATTGCTCAGTGGTCAATTCTTAGCAATGTCACCGCAAGTTTTTTGATCTTTTTCGTCTTCCCTTACAAAGTGGGCGATCGAATCAAAGTGGTGGACAAAGATGAAGACATAAGCGGGGAAATTCTCGATATCAGCATGTTCCATGTGCTGATCAAGCACGATAATGGCCATGTGATCACCTACCCCAATAACTTGATGTTGCAAAAAGCGGTGCTTAAGTTAGGGCAAAAACAGCCACAAAGCGCCAAATCAACCGCTCGTCTTTACACCAGAACCAAGAAAAAATAGCACTGCGCGTTGCCATTATCCCAACAACAAAGCCCTGTTCTCTTGCAGACGACTTGTCCTGCGAAGAATAGGGCTTTTTCATTGTGCGAGTTGGGGAGTTAAGTCACGAAAAGCTCAAACAGTGTGCTTGAGCATCGTGGTCATTCGCGGCGTTGTATCACGAAACCCCTACGGCAAGGCTTGTGCGTCAAACGTGGCAGGCACGATACGAGAACCATTGTTTTCAACAATTTCCATAATGCCTAAATGAAGCTCCTGCGCCGCCACTTGATAGACAGGTAAGCTCTTGCTGCCAATGTAGGCAAACACGTTAATCTCTAAACCATGGGCACCGAATCCTCTAAAGGTCACGCGCAGCGGTTTTTTATCTACTTTTTCGTGATTTTCCAGCAGCGCTTTGATCTCTTCGATGATCTTTTTTAACTGTGCCGTGGTGGTGCTGTAATCCAAACGAATGTCTGTTTTAAAACGGATTTTTTCTCGTTCGGAAATGTTCTCAATTTCCATCTCAGCCAACTTGGCATTGGGCACATGGATCACGGTGCGGTCAATCGTTCGCACACGCGTACAGCGCAGGCCAATCTCTTCAACCGTGCCACGAATACTGCCAAAACTGCAGAAGTTACCTACTTTAACGGGAGCCGCAGAGTAGAGCGTCATGGTACCGATGAAGTTCTCCAATGACTGCTTCGATGCCAGTGCCAACGCAACACCACCAACCCCCATCCCCGCTAACAATGCAGTTGCGTTAAAACCGTGATACTCCATCCAAGAAAGCACAGCAAACACGAGTACGATAATGCGAAAGAAAGTAAGAAATGGCCTCACCATCGCGGCACTTTGCTTATTGCCTTTGCCAATCAAACGCTCGCGCATCGCATACTGCAATAAACCGATGAGCGCCCACCCTAACCACAAGCTGGAAATGAAAAACAGGTAACCGTTATCAATAAAGTCTCGTGCCGTTACGGTAAGCGTCGTGTTGGAGAGCAATGAGTGATCCAGCCCCAACGCCAAGAAAAAAAGCAGTGGGCCAGAAAAAAGATTGGCTAAATCCTCTTTCATCTTCATTTTGCTGCGCCGGACCAACCAACTAACCAAAAGAGCGAATGGGGTAATCACTAAGAATGACGCAACAAGATAGGAAAGCAGTAACGCGATCTCCCACAAATTAAGTTTGAAAACATATCCACGTGGCACGTTCTCAATAAACCACTCGCTGAGTGGTCCATAACCCAGTTCTTCATAAAGTTTGGGTACCATCGACACCGTGGCATTGGAGATTTTCCAAATTTTTCCTAGGCTTTTACTCGGTACTTGCTGCAACAACAAGGTAATATCGGCATCCTTGATGGTGATGATACCAAACGAGTCTCGATATTCAGGGAGAAAATCCTCTTGTGCACCAGCGGGCGTGTCATTGATCTCCTGCAAATTAATCCAAACGTTACGCTCAATAATCGCGTGCAGCTGACGGGCGTACTCTTCGGCTTGATTTGGATTCAAATGAGAGGGCAAATAGCGCATATCAAGATATTTCGCCGCCTTGGCATAATTTTGCGCATACGCAGATTCCAAAAAGCCATTCAACGCGCCGCGAGGCGTGTCGCGTTGTAAGCTGTCTTTATACTGATAGGGCAACGAGAGCTCCGCATCACTGGCGGTGGTCGCACTGACATTTTGCTCTTCTGTCATGCCAAGTAATAAGCTACTGGGAATCGCCACTGCGATTGAGGGAAAAAAACAGAGACAAAGCAATGCTGCTTTAAGCGCATTTAAAACCATTTCACGTCCATTTGGGTTAGCAATCACCACTGAATTTTATCGTCCTATTCCACCTTCTGACCAGAAATAGTTAACATTGTGAATGAGTTGATGCGTTATATGGGATGAGCCAAATCTCTACTTCTCTATCCAACGTTCATTTAAAAACCATCCACCCCATCATCGCTCAGTTCCTTTGCGATCTTGCTTTCTGCCTTCCCTTACGACACAGATAAAGATTTTTCTCTCCCTGAGATTCTCTAGTTACATCCTCTCTGTTCGCTGCTATGATTCGGCCCATATAGTCGGGGAGCCATTAGGCTGAGATCGCAGCGCGAGACCCGTAGAACCTGATTCAGTTAATACTGACGTAGGGAACTATTGTGAAGCGGGGGCGTTTTCGTCCATGCTCTATCATCTAAACCGTGATAAACACAGTTCCTGTACGTCTTGTCATAGGATGCAAGATGATACTGACTTCTCTCAATCGACCTTCCATTCCCACCGTTTTAACCATTGCAGGCTCAGATAGCAGTGGAGGAGCTGGCATTCAAGCCGATATCAAGGCCATTTCCGCGACTGGCGGTTATGCGTGCTCTGTGATCACCGCTATTACCGCTCAAAATACTCAAGGGGTCACCGCTGTATTCCCTATTCCTGAACAACATATTGCTGCACAACTTGATGCGGTGTTTTCAGATTTAAATGTCCAAGCCGTAAAAATCGGTATGCTGGCAGATAGCCAAATCATTCAACTTGTCGCAGACAAAATTCGTCACTATCGCCCTTCAAATGTCGTGCTTGATCCTGTGATGATATCCACCAGCGGGCACGCCTTACTCGAACCTAAAGCTGTATCAGCACTCAAGCAGGAACTCATTCCGTTGGCCGATATCATCACGCCAAACCTACCTGAGTATGTGGAACTGACTGGCCAACCTTTACCCAATAGTGAAACCGAAATGAGCGAAGGGATCTCTGAGTTAAAGCGTTTGGGCTGTCGCAATGTGTTGCTCAAAGGAGGGCATTTAGAATATGGGGAAAACAGCAGTGATCTCTTGATCACCCCTGACGTGTGTGAGTTTATTCGCAGTAAAAGACACGCAACTCGCAACACACACGGCACCGGATGCACACTTTCATCGGCCATCGCATCGTATCTGGCCCAAGGACATCGCCTGCACAAAGCGGTGTTTCTTGCGAAACAGTATATATCGCAAGCCATTTCACATGCTGACGAACTTTCTGTCGGCAAAGGAAGAGGGCCTGTTAACCACTTTTTTGCTGGGCACATGCATGTTCGTTGAATTATGAAAACTCATCTTTCTTTTATCCACATGATTTGACAGCAACTTGATATAGAGGAACGACCCCGTCGCCTATAATCAGCGTTTTTCATCACATAAGCCATTTAATGAAAACGCTACTGATTGCCAAACGCCAACGATTACTGGCCCTGACTGTTTTGAGTTTGGGCCTTGTACCGATCATTATCTTGGGACAACATATCGACCTGTTCTCTCATGTCTCCGATGCAAACGGATTACTCTTTTCACTGCTCACCGACTCAGCAGGCAGCAAAGGCTTCATCATTACGCTTATCGCCTTTTCCCTACTGGCCTTATCGAAAACAATAACAAGGGCTGCGGTAGTAAAACAAATGCCTATTTTGGTTCTATTGCTCTTACTCAGTTTTGTCGGTAAATCTGCTCTCAAACTCGGGACCGAAGTACCTCGCCCCTATACGGAAGTCATCAGCACACACCAACTGATTGATTCGCCCGGTGCTTTCTATCAGTTAAGCCGACTGCAACAAAACGAGGTCATAAAACGCCTTGATGGTGAAGTGAGTCAATGGCGACTTCAACATTGGTTAGGAGAAACTGACTATTCTTTCCCTTCAGGTCACACTCTATTTGCAAGCCTTTGTGTTGCTTTCTTTGGTGGTATTTTTCTTAACCAAAAACGCTATTTGGCTTTGACGTTGACGCTCACTTGGGCAATAGCTGTGGCATACAGCCGCTTGTGGTTGGGTATGCACCACCCAGCCGATCTCTATGGCTCATTGGCATTTATCTGCTTGGTGGTCTTGCTTCTACCCCACTCGCTACCACTGCCTGAGTACATTGAGAAAACTTTGTTGGATAAGGGCATCATCGCTTCCGACGAAAACTCAAAGAGACAAGATTAGGCAAACGGTAGAAATGGGGATCAATAATGAAGCAGTAAAATGACAAAAACTGAATAGTGTTCAAAATGGGAGAGAAAAGAAGGTCGATTGGTAAAAGTAGGACAACCAAGCGACCAAAAGCTATTTAAGCTAAGTTAGTTTTACAACCAAAGCATAGAAAGTGTTGTCTGTGAGGACCAACTCACTGAGACGGGGTCATTATAGCGACACGAATTGGAAAAGAAAGAAATAAAACCTATCATCCGTTATTTACTGTTTTTTTTGTGATATTGACATAAGGAATAATAGGCTATTTATTGCAAAGAACACTTTCCTTTAAAGCTCAGCATATCGGGCAGCTAATATGGACGATTGCGTAACCTATCGCCATATAGAGCGCCTTCTCTACTTCTTCTTGATCTCCTGAAATTCGGCTCATTAACGACTGTCGCCCTTCTGCACTGCAAATCATTTCACCAACATTTTGGATCAGATTTCTAAACATACGGTCTTCGTTCACTGCCTTCACCCAAGAGCTGTAAAACTCGTCAGGTGATGAGAACTCAAGTGCTTGAACAATCTGTTCAACAGCTTTCGGCTTCAGCTCACCTAATAATTCTTCTTTACGCTTAAAATGGCCATTAACGCAGGAACGACTCACCCCTGTTTTTTCTGCAATTCTGCTGTAGGTGAGATGCTCATACCCTTCCAACAGGAGTATTTTAAATGAGGCATCAACGATGGCTTGACGTGTTTTTTTGGCCGTAGCTTGACTAACTCTTGGCATAATCCCCTCCTGCTAAAAGCAGGCAAATCCTATCGCTTCCCTGACGTTGGCTCAAGGTCCTAACAACAAAAAGTGGTCCAACTTTAGCGGAATCCTTTCACATATCATCCGTTATTATTATTATCAATAAGGCTCAAAAAGCACAAGAAACAATCGATATGCATCAATTATTGATACCAATAAATCTAGACAATATCATTTTATAACCACCTCGCCACCCCAAAAATAGAAGATAACATCCTATATTAATCATCCAGGATCAACCCATTTGTTTAATGAATACTAACTTTATCAGTACATATAAAAAATCCCTCACAAAAAGGTGAAGGATTGAATGAAGATATCAAATGTTCAATGATGTCGAGTTGTCAGCACTGCTTAGTCAAAGATCTCGCATCAATATTTCAAACTCTTCTTGAGCGTCTTCAACAAGATGTCGTAATTCTTGCGCGTCTGCCTTCTCAAGCATCATTTTCCAAGGCGAACTTAGCTTTTGGCACTCGATGACCACACCATGGCTATGACTGGAGAAAGACAAATGCTCAAAATCAGCAACGTAGTGTTTCTGTTCTCCCATCATCTCAACATCAAGCTGACCAACAGGATTGATTTCAACGTGCGCATATTGCTCTGGCTTGGTGCTGACCCGATATTCCCTATGTACCGTAATCATGATTCCCTCCAAACATTTTTGTAGCAACCCAACATCAGTGTAGAAGAGAAAAACACAACCCAAAGAGAAATCACCCCTTATGTTGATCCAAGTTAAGAAAGCACCGACTAATGCGCTATTCGATATAGCAACTCACCGTAAGGAGAAAATCAGCCTAAAACTTGCTGTTTAATGATGTGCATAACCCCAGCCTCACGATTACTTGGCGCTTCAAATCGTGCTATTTGCTTGACCGTTTCGTGAGCATTCGCCATCGCATAGGAATGGTAGCTCTGTTTTAGCATTTCAACGTCGTTGAGATAGTCACCAAAACTCATCGTCTGCTCGTAGGTGAAACCCAACGATTGTTGCAAGTACTTAATCGCCGCCCCTTTCGACGCCTCGGCATGCATAACGTCGAGCCAAATCTTCGCGCTGATCACCACCTGATGCGTTTGACCAAATGCAGCATTCATTGTTGGAAAAATCTTTTCTTGTGAGCCATCGAAATGACAAATAGCGACTTTGATAAAAGGTCCTTTTACCTCGAGCAAATCGGGCACTGACTGACAACGGTGGTAATATTTGCTGATCTCTTGCAAAGCACGCGAATCGTCTGTTTCAACGTAAGCAGAATCTTTGCCACACAAAACGATATGAGCGCCTTTGACTGAACGCGCAGCTTGAATAATCTCAGCGATGTCATGATCATCAATCACACAACTGTAAAGTTCTTTGTCTTGATGCATCACCAAAGTGCCATTTTCAGCAATAAACATCATTTGATCTTTGATGGGTTTGAAGGTCTCAAGCAAACTATAGTATTGGCGTCCAGAAGCGGCCGAGAAAAGTATTCCTCGCTCATCAAGCGCCTGGAAAAGTTCAAAAAACATCGGGTCTAACCGGCCCGATTCGTCTAACAAGGTACCGTCCATATCGGCAGCAATAAATTTGATTTCTGGTAACGACATTTCATTCAAGCTCAAATGGATAAAAACGCTGTCATGTGAACAGAAATTCGCTCAAATGTACAGAGCACGTAGGGTAGCGTGCTTACTGCTAAAGTGTCTTACTCAATGAATAGACGCTACCTAAACAAAGGGAGCATGCGCTTAAATTCAGCCGTTTTTCCATCTTTTAGTAGTTCGAACAAGCACATTTCCACCCCCGTCAAAGCGATGCCATTGGCTTCAAATTTTCTCAATGCTAAGGCTTTGTTCTGCGGATCTCGAGACGATACCCCATCACATACAATATGGGCTTCAAAGCCTTGCTGCTTTAAGTCCATTGCCGTTTGATAGACACAAATGTGCGCTTCAATGCCGCATAGTAACCACTGCTCTACTTTGCACGCTTGGATGGCATTGCAGATAGCTGCTGTACCGCATCCAGAAAAAGTCGATTTATGCAATGGTTCAAGCCCCTGCAACGCATTGGCGATAGGCGCAACCGTAGCACCTAAGTTTTCAGGGATTTGTTCCAACCAGATGATGGGCAGACCCAAAATTTTTGCCCCTTCAATCAACTTAGTGATGTTGGTGATCATCTGTTCACTTTGATCCACCATCTGCGCCAGTTTCCCTTGCACATCCACTACAATTAGCCCAGTTTTTTCTTTCTCTAGCATGCTGACCTCTATCCATCCAACCCGTCTGTTTGCTTTCACTATAGCTTGCTTTTCAGTTGCCTACATCACGACCAAAGGCCAATAAGAGCTGTGCATAAATCAAACAAACAGACACGCGTGACTTTTCCTGATGCTTTTTCCGCAGTAACATACTTCTGCTGACGTGCTGTATGAGACAGACGTTTGGCTAAATTATTTTTTATTCTCAGGGCGGGGCGAAATTCCCCACCGGCGGTATACCGAATGAGGTGAGCCCGCGAGCGCTCGATTCGTCGAGGTCAGCAGATCTGGTGAGAGGCCAGAGCCGACGGTTATAGTCCGGATGAGAGAGAATGAAACTTCACCAGTGCCTTCTGGCTCTGGTGCATTTCGTTTTGGAAGAAACACTTCCAGCCTCATGCTGCCCTGATTCTGGTGATTATTAGGAGTTAACCATGAATCAGTCATCTCTACTCGCCGAATTTGGCGATCCGATTACTCGCGTTGAAAACGCTTTGCTTGCGCTCAAAGAGGGCCGTGGCGTACTGCTGCTCGATGATGAAGATCGTGAAAACGAAGGCGACATTATCTATTCCGTTGAACACCTTACTAACGCACAAATGGCGTTGATGATTCGCGAATGCAGCGGCATTGTGTGTTTGTGCCTCACCGACGAGCACGCCAACAAGTTGGAACTGCCACCCATGGTCGTTAACAACAACAGTGCCAACCAAACCGCGTTTACCGTCTCCATTGAAGCAAAACAAGGTGTCACCACTGGTGTTTCTGCACAAGACCGAGTAACCACCATCAAAACCGCTGCCAACCCGTTAGCAAAAGCAGACGACTTAGCGCGCCCGGGTCATGTCTTCCCGTTGCGTGCCCGTCCAGGCGGTGTGTTGGCTCGTCGCGGTCATACCGAAGGCACGGTTGATCTGATGCAAATGGCCGGATTACAACCTGCGGGTGTATTGTGTGAGTTGACCAATCCTGATGGGACCATGGCCAAAACGCCCGAGATCATTGCCTTCGGCAAGCAACACAATATGCCAGTGCTCACCATTGAAGACATGGTGATGTACCGCAATCAGTACGACCTCAAGTTGGCGTAAAATACCTTCAAAGATACTGTATGAATAAGGCCAGCATTGCTGGCCTTATTGGTCTCTTGTTCTCTTTTTATCTAAACGAACGTCCTTTCAGCGGTAACTTGACCAGATGGGCACTCGAGTGAGGCAACGGGCAAATATGACGAACGTTCTTTAACCCTTCAAAGTCTTCGGCATTGAAAGCATCTTCTGCTTTGAGATCTTCACACAAATCATTAATCAGCTCCTCAGTCACGTCCCACATGGTAAACATATGGACGTATTTTCGTGTTTTACGGCCTGTTTCTGGATCTGGCTCGTCGATCTCTTCCTTGGCTAACGAGTATTTAAAGATAATATCGTCCTTTGGCTGGCAGAAAATAAGCGACAAAGAGAGCGGTGTCCGTTGAAGCCACAACCCTTTTGGAACACCACTATCAGGTTTTTCTTTTTTCCAATACTTCGCCACTTCTTTCAACTTTTTATAAGCGTATTGCGCCATCTTCTGTCCGCGCATCGCCAGTTCAATCTGCTTTTCATAGCTGTGTTTGGCAAAGTAATCCCAAAGAATCAGAGGGGATATACCGCTACGGGAACCCGCAAAAGTAGTATCGGGAGAACCAATATAGGTTGGGTTATCCGGTGGCGAAACCATAAACTTGTGCTTGGTCATGTAAACCCCTGTCGGCCAAGGTGCACCTGGCCACTTATGGCCACTGGTGACAATCGAATGCACCATTGGGTTGCGGAAGTCGAAGTCTGGCCCGGTGTCAAAATGGTTCTTTTTAAAAAATTCTTGATACTCGTCCACGTTCGCTGCCATTTTAACAAACGGCATATAGCTCGCACCGAGCGCGCCGTCCACGTGAATCCAATAGCCGGAACGCGTTTCCGTTTTCGACGGATCACGAGGATCAATAGGCACCTCACGTTCGAACATCTTGTGCTTTCTCAACACGGGCTCTAAAGCTGCAGTTGCCTTATTGATATTGTCGTAAGCCCCTTTAAAAGTGGTGCCATAGTTAAGCACCACAATGATCGGGTGGCCTTTGCGAGCAAAAAAGTCTACCAGTTTGACTAACTTATCGACGTCGATCGCGCCGGAGCCAACTGGCAAACCTTCTACTGGTTCTTCAGAGGGCACTTCAGCAGGCCAAACTTCGCCTTTGGCAAGTGGATTGTCTTTTGGATACAGTCGGTTGCCCAATGATCCAAAAGTATCGATTTTCTCAACCGCCATCGCTTTGACAATCGAGTAATGCGTGTCCTCAGAGAAAAATGCCACCGGTGTATAAGCATTTGGATTATCGTGCGCTGCCTTTGGATAATGCGCATAGCGTTGAGTTCTAATTACCGTTCGGCCTTGGGGATCCTCGCCACAAATTTGGTCGTCTAACAGGGTTTGTCCAGAGAGATAGTCACGCGCATTGAGCATCGCATACAAGTTGCCCTCTGTGCTGCCCATCGTCAGCACGTACCCCCAGTAACTTTCAGGATCACCTCGTTCCCAACTGCCATCGTCTTTTAAATACGGGCCTTGAGAAGGCCATTTAGCATTCCACAGTGAAGCGAAATAATCGAGTACCATTCGTTCGACAAACTTCGTATTGATGGTGTAATTGCCATCCACAAATGGGTCACCCACGTTGTTCATACTGATATCTAAAAAGGGGGCAATCCGCTTTTGATACTCGATATTCTCTTCGGTTTGATAGCCTAAGAATCGTTCTTTTTGTCGATTTACATAGTGATGCACTTCGGCAAAGGCGTTTTTTTGTTGATCATCAGTTTGGCCGTTTGGTGGGATCTCAAAGTCTGCTTGGCGAATCTCATTCACTTCAAAATTAAAGAATTGATTTGCTCTGCGGTAAACTTCTGTCGGGTCGGCTTCCGGGGGTGAAATCAACCCTTGTGCAAAATCAGGGACCTGCTTGTCCCAAGGCAATTGATCCGGTCCATAAGGGATCTCCTCGTCACAAGGGAGTTTATCTGGTCCGTAGCCAATTTTAGCGTTGTGTTTGTTTTCCATATTCATACCTATCTTATTGTTATGGTCTTCCTCAGACCCAGCCAAAACAAATATGAACATAGTTGCTTACATTAAAATTGCCATCGACAAAAAAGGCGACCCGTGGTCGCCTTGTACTCTGTTTTATCTTGCTTTACAGCTTCAACAGATAATTCACCAATTCATTGTATTCTTGAATTGTCGTGATTTTGTCCGCTTTCACGATGTACTTGTTATTTACGATCACGCCGGGAACACCCGTTAAGGTACTTTCCTTAAACTGCTTATCAAAACGCTTTTGCATCGAGTTAACAGCAAAGCTGTTGTAAGCCGCATCGTATTTCTTTGCGTCAACACCATTATCGATAAAGAGTTGGCGAAGTTCTGCTTCCGTTTTTGGCGCATTTCTCTTGTCATGAATTTGCGCAAACATAACGGGTACCATGCTCTTTTCTGCATCCAGCGACACCATGGTGGCATACGCTTTGGCGACAGGGACTCCCATTTCGCCCCCCATAAAGGAAACATGCACTTTCTCAAATCTTGCCTCTTCAGGCAGAGATTTCTTCATGCTTTCCACCACACCCTCAAAGCGGTAACAGTGTGGGCAGTAGAAAGAGAAATATTCCGTCACGACAGGTTTCTGCGATTTGGCGGTAGGTAATACGGAGTAATGCGTGCCTTGCTCAAATTTCGCTGCGTAAGCCGATACACTCAGCAAAAGCGCTGAGAGCATGAAAACAAATTTTTTGATCATGTTAATACCTTGAATAATCGAATTGTGGTTATAAATTTCCAAACATTAAACAAGGGAAGAAATCGGAGGGCGAAAGCGCTCTTCTTGCATCGAAGTTGCTTTGGCAGATTGATCTTTCGACATCAATGCCAAGGAATAGTCTTGTTGAAAAGCCCCGTGACTGCCTTTTGATGCGGGCATTTTACCAATGCAAACCGAATGGCAACCATGAGAGGGTTGCTGACTTTCCAACTGAATCTCATGATGAACGTCTGGGCAGTTGGACTCCTGTACGTGTTCCACCGTTTCAGAAGAGAGCAACACCGTATTTTTGACGATTTCTGTCGATGCCAATAGCGTCAGCATCAAAGCCAACACAACCACAAACGGCATTTTTAAAATCGAATACAAAAGTGCTCTCTCCTTGGGTTCCAGCGTTGGCATTAGAGTAACAACAAAAATCCAGACAACAAAAGCTTATCAGCAAATAACTCAGTAAGACTCTCTCTCTGCCTGTCAGTTCCCTATGCCTATCACAATCTTTACGAACAAGCTTCGGTAACTTGCAAACGCTATGAAACAGGAGTAATACTTATGCCGTTGTTATGAGAAATATAAGGATATTGTTATGTTAAAAAAACGCTTTTTCAAAACCAAAGACGAAGTTGAAGTGACGTTTGAGGTTCAACAAGAAAACTGGGAAAGCGCGCACGTTGTTGGGGAGTTTAACAACTGGAAGCCAGAGCCTATGACTTTGGTGAAAAAAAGTGGCTTATTTAAATTCAAGACGCGCCTGCCGAAAGAACAAAAAGTGGAGTTCCGCTATCTGTTCAATCAAAACCAATGGGGTAACGATCCGCAGGCTGATGGCTATGTTGCCAACAGTTTTGGTAGCGACAATGGTTTCGTCTTGACCAGCGAATAATGGCCAATCAATGGCCACTCTATCGAGTTGAAAGGCGCAAAATGCGCCTTTTTTCATTGAGTTTTTGCTCAGTCACTCTACTATGCAAAACACGGCAAGGAGAGCCGAATAAACAACAAAGGAAATGCGATGTACTGGATTGTCACCAAATACTTAATCACCGCCGCGATCGTGGTGTTTATTTCTGAGGTCGCCAAACGCAGTGACAAAGCGGGCGCGCTTATCGCCGCTCTCCCCACCGTGACCATTCTCGCGCTGATTTGGATGTACCTTGAAGGACAAGGTAATGAAAAGCTGACGAATCACGCCTACTACACATTTTGGTATGTGCTCCCGACGCTTCCCATGTTCCTGATTTTTCCGTATCTCATGGAACGATTTAGCTTCTGGATTTCCTTATTTTTTTGCGCACTGATTTCCATCAGTTCCTTTGCCTGCGTGGCTTTCATTGTTAAACACTTTGGCATCAAGCTGACTTAATACTCTTTTGTAACTGACGAAAATAATCGCTGGTGAACTCGATAAACGTTCGAATGCGCTTAGGTTGATAACGATCACGATGATACAGCGCAGAGAACGCCACACTTGGAATATGCCAATCCTCAAACACTTCTTGCAGTAAGCCTTGTTCTAGTTCTGGCATACAGTAAAGCGTGGGTACACGAATGATGCCGTTTCCGGCCAAAGCCCCTTTCAGCATCACTCGGCCATTTTTGCAGCGCAGTTTCCCACGGACCTGGCAATCTGATGTTTGCTTGGTTTGCCGATGTTGGAAGGTCCAGCGCGTCACCGAGCCCGTTAAACAAGCGTGTTTATCCAGTTCTTTCGGATGTTCAGGTCGTCCGTGCGTCGCTAAGTAGCTGGGGCTGGCATAAGTGCCCATTTCCACATCAATCAGCTTGCGGGCGACAAAACCAGAATCTTCCAGTTTGCCCATGCGAAACGCGATATCAAATTCATCCTCAATCAGGTCAACACGATGGCTGCTAAAATCCAAATCCACTCGTACTTGCGGATATTGCTGCATAAACTGACCCACGACCTCCGCAATCACCTCTTCCCCTAAGTAACCGCCCACACAGTTAATCCGGATTTCACCCCGAACGGCTTCAATATCATCGACCGCGGCCAATACCGCTTGATCAATGCTATGCAGCGCCATCTCACACTGAGCAAACAGTGCTTTTCCCGCATCCGTTAATTTGAGCGTGCGCGTGGTTCTGATCAACAACGTCACCCCCATTTGCTTCTCCAGTTGGCTAATTTGGCGAGACACATGCGAGCGCGATACTCCCAGTGCTTCTGCGGCTTTGGTGAAATTGCCAAGTTGTGCGATCAGCACAAAGGAGCGGATATCCGCGAGGTTGATCTGTGTTTGCATCATCGGTTTCTCTTTTCTTTTGATGTTTTATTGTTGCCATATAACAACAGAGTTTCAACTAAGTCGATATATATCAACAAAAATTCTTTTCATAAACTACGCATCAACAAGCCAAAACGGCTTTTAAAGAGGATCACAAAATGAAAAAGTTAGTCGTTATTACAGGTGCAAGCTCTGGTATTGGTGAAGCCATCGCGCGTCGTTTCAGTGAAGAAGGTCATCCACTGCTGCTCTTGGCACGCCGCGTCGAGCGCCTAGAAGCGCTTAATTTGCCAAACACACTTTGTGCTCAAGTGGACGTGACCGATAAAAACACCTTTGATGCTGCGATTACTCGTGCAGAAGAAATCTATGGCCCGGCGGACGTATTAGTAAACAACGCGGGTGTGATGTTACTTGGCCAGATTGACACTCAAGAAGCGAATGAATGGCAACGTATGTTTGATGTTAATGTCCTTGGTTTGCTAAATGGTATGCAAGCGGTGCTAGCGCCAATGAAAGCACGCAACAGCGGCACTATTATTAACATCAGCTCGATCGCAGGTAAGAAAACCTTCCCAGATCACGCGGCATACTGTGGCACCAAATTCGCTGTGCATGCCATTTCTGAAAATGTGCGTGAGGAAGTGGCGGCCTCTAACGTGCGTGTCACGACCATTGCACCGGGTGCGGTCGAAACCGAATTGCTTTCACACACCACATCGCAACAAATCAAAGACGGTTACGATGCATGGAAAGTGGATATGGGTGGCGTGTTGGCAGCAGACGATGTCGCGAGAGCCGTGTTGTTTGCCTACCAACAACCTCAAAACGTCTGTATTCGTGAAATCGCTCTAGCACCGACCAAGCAGCAGCCATAACCGCTCATGCTTATCGCACCACAAAGGCCTGCAACTACGCAGGCCTTTGCCACAGTTGCACATTCTGATCCCATCGCTGCGCAATAAAATCAATAAACTGACGCACCACCGGGGTTTGATAACTGCGAGAAAGATAAACAGCCCACAAGGAAGATGAAGGCAAAGTATAGGGGGTCAATAGCGCGACAAGCTTACCCTGTTGCAAAAGCGGATTGGCCAAATCACATGGCAAACGGATCACCCCTTTCCCTGCCAGCGCCGCACCTAATAAGGTACTGAGATCATTCGCCCGAATATTGCCTTTTACGGATACTTCTGAGATTTGATTATCGGCAACGAATCGCCATAAGTGGGTACTCAAATGGACTAAGCAATTGTGGTTGGCTAAATCTTCCGGCACGACAATGGGCTCATGCTCATCCAAATACCCTGGTGTCGCACACACGACCGCATCGATATCCATCAGTTTTCTCGCAATTAACGTCTCATCGGGTTGATCGGTATATCGCAAGGCGACGTCTACGCGCTCATCAACCAATTGCGAAAAGCGATCAGAGGCCAAGATGTCAACCATTACAAGCGGATGCAACTCGGTAAATGCACTGACCGCATCAATAAGATGGTGCTGCGAAAAACCAATCGGAGCAGAAATGCGAATCGACCCCGTTAGCGAATCTCGGCTTTGAACCGCATCCAACTCCAAAGCCGCGGCTTCATCTAAAATGCGCTGGCATCGAATATAGGCTTGTTCGCCTGCGTGCGTCAGGCTGACTTTTCGAGTCGTGCGATGCAGTAAGCGCTGTTGAAGCCAGCTTTCTACTTCTTGAACATGCCGAGTCACCTGAAGCCGACTTAGCGATAAGGTTTCCGCTGCTTGGGTAAAACTGCGGCAATTGGCCACTTCAATAAAACTTTTAATGGCGTCGAGTCTGTCCATTTCCATCTCTATTAGATCGGTTTATTGAAACAATCTATATCATTTAAGTTTATTTATCCCGATATATCTCATGAGTAGACTCTCTCCATAACGAAACCTCATAGAACCGGAGAAGAGAAATGAAAATAGCAATATTAGGCGCAACAGGTTGGATCGGCAGTACTCTTGTCAACGAAGCACACGAACGCGGTCATGATGTGATTGCTATCGCTCGCAATCCCAATGCCATTGAACGCGATGATGTAGAGAAACGTCCATTTGACGTTCGCCAGCCACACAACCTGGCGCAAACATTTCAAGATGCCGATTACGTTATTGCCGCCGTTGGTGGCAGAGCAAACAACGATCACAGCATCGTGGCTGAAACCGCTCAATTGTTACTGACGCAGTTGGCCAACGTCGGTGTTAAGCGCTTGCTTTGGGTCGGCGGAGCGGGTTCGCTAGAAGTGGCACCCGATGTCAAACTCGTCACCGTACCCGATTTTCCAGCCGAGTATAAAGCGGAAGCCTTGGCACAAGTGGAGGCACTAGAGCAGTTTCGCTCAACGTCCAGCCCTCTTGCATGGACATTTCTCAGCCCTGCGGCGGAGCTTTTTCCTGGGGAAAAACGTCATCACTACCGAGTCGGAGGCGATCAACTGCTCAGCGACGACGAAGGTAAGAGCCAAATTTCCGTGGCAGATTACGCAGCGGCCTTGCTCGATGTATTAGAAACGAACCAGTACCTCAATCAACGCATTGGCGTAGCTTACTAAACTCACCGCCAGTTCCCTCTTCAATTGACCAAGCACACCTGAGCGCATTAAGCGCTCAGGTGTGCGCCTCATTGTCTGTTGCCCCTTCAAGATCATGACAAAGTCATACAAAACGACGACATTGATTTTGTGCCCATTCTGATAACCTCCTGCTGTCAATCTCCTTGGTGGTCATTTATATTTGAAAAGGTGAAGTGAGTCGTATAATTTCTCGTTTCATATCAGTACTTCTGATGACGTACTCAATATAACAACAAAACAAAGCATAGAATGACACCATGGTAGAAGACCAGAAGTTGATCATTGTTGAAGATGACATCAAGCTCCAACAGATGTTAAGTGACTATTTTATGTCACAAGGATTTTCAGTGATCACCGTTGATAATGGCACGGATGCACCTGAAACGATCCTCAACGAAAAGCCTGCACTCGTCCTGCTTGACCTGATGTTACCTGGTCAAGATGGGTTGAGCGTGTGTCGGCAAATTCGCGACGCCTATAATGGAAAAATCCTGATGTTAACCGCCAGCGATGACGATTTCGATCACGTTGCTGCGTTGGAAATTGGCGCGGATGACTTTGTCAATAAACCCATTAAACCACGCGTTTTGCTGGCTCGGGTGAGGATGCTACTGAGACGACCAGAGGTGGCCGTTAACCAAGACGCCAACAACTGCCGATACGGTGCGCTAAAACTCAATCGTATTCGTCGAGAGTGCCAGCTGGCCGATCAAACCATCAATTTAACCGATGGCGAGTTTGATTTGCTCTGGCTGCTGGCCACATCAGCAGAACAAGTGCTGTCGCGGGAATCTTTGACCAAGGCTTTGCGAGGCATCGAATACGATGGCGTGGATCGCACCATTGACAATCGTGTGGTCACATTGAGGAAAAAACTCAACGATACCACCACACCACCAAAGAAAATTCTCACGGTTCGAGGCAAGGGCTATATGTTTATGCCAGACACATGGAATGAATAAACACCGAAAATGAAGCGCATTTATCTGGAAGCCTTTTTTGGCCTGATTCTTTTGTTTTTTGCCACATTATGGGGCTACGAGGTTATCGTCTATCAGTTAAATACCGACTACGATCGTGTACTGACAGAATTCGAGATCAATGCGTTTCATGATCTACTAACACCGCTGTATCAGGAAAAAGGCCAAGCCTATTTCACCGAAGCGATGGAAAATTACGCCGAAGCCACGCGTTCTATTTTAACCATCTACGAGCAAAAGCAGCTGCCAAAAGAGATTGCTGCTGTTTTTGTTGATCCTGCAATGCTGGTTTATCTGGATGATGATTTTGATGTTTGGATGCGCTTTTCCGCCAACTCGACCATCTATCACTTAGAAGAAGATCTGCAATCACCGTTAAGGCAAGCCATCGATTTTAGCGGTAATTTAGTTTGGGTGTTCTTCATTATCGGCTTTGCTATCTATTGCGTCATTTTGATTTGGTTTCTAAGCCGCCGAGTTCGTGAGTTAGAACGCGTAACATTGGCTTTTGCATCGGGTGATTTGTCCGCGCGAGCCCGTACCACCGCCCGGTATTCCGTCGGCTCCTTGAACAAAAGCTTCAACGTCATGGCGGATAAGATCGCCAACCTGATCACCAGCAACAAGGTTTTGACTAATGCTGTGGCTCATGAGCTACGCACACCCATTTTTCGTCTGCAATGGCAAGCCGATTTACTTGCCGACTCGCCACTCAACGAGAAGCAACAAAAATCGGTTTCCAGCATGGTGGAAGACATTGATGAAATGGAAGCCATGGTAGAAGAGATGCTCTACTACGCAAAAATGGAAAGGCCCGAAGCTCAGTTGCACACACAGGCGATTTCTCTCCAGCCTTGGTGTGAAACCCTCGTGAGAAAATGGCAGAGCGAAACCTATCATCCCATCCATTTACAGATCGACAGCTGTTGTGATCAAGCCAATGTTGATCCTCACCTTGTGAAAAGAGCGCTCGACAATTTGGTGCGTAATGCGATGCGCTACACCCAAACACAAGTTCGCATTCAAGTGACACACACTGCCGAGCAGTTGGAATTTCAAGTACACGATGATGGCAAAGGCGTCGCCGAACAAGATTGGCCTTACCTGTTCGATGCCTTTTACAGCGCCGACAAATCGCGTAACAAATCCACCAGCGGTTATGGCTTGGGATTGGCGATCGTCAAACAGATTTGCCAGATTCACAACGGCAGTGCACACGTTGCCCATAGCCCGCTGGGCGGTGCCTGCTTCATCATTCGTTTTTCCCTCTAACACAGAATGATGCCCTCGGCATCATTCACCTTACCAATCTTACAAAGCGCGACAATTCATTACACGTGCGTGACTGATTTCCATAATAAAACGCTGTACATTTCAACCTAGTCATTGATAGAAGTGATAACAAGGGCAACTTTACGTTGTGATTCTTACGTTACTGGTGCCGAAACGCGCAGTTGACGAGCGTTGAAGTCGCTTAGCGACCGCTAACTACTCATTTGCCACAACCAGCTTTGAGCTTCCCATTAATAACAAGTAGTAGGGTTATATTTTGAAACCAGGAAAAACAGGTATTCGTCGTATTGTCGACGCAACGGGCTATTCAATGAAAGGCTTGAAAGCCGCATGGATTAACGAGGCTGCTTTTCGTCAGGAAATTCTTCTGACCGCCGCGCTAACCATCACCGCGTTCTTCCTCCCAGTGACGACCATTGAGCGAATTCTCATGGTTTCTAGCTTATTGTTGGTGGTTATTGTTGAGCTGATCAACTCTGCGGTAGAAGCCGTCGTAGACCGCATTAGTGACGATTGGCATGAACTCAGCGGCCGAGCGAAAGACATCGGCTCTGCTGCCGTCTTCGTCGCCTTAGCACTAGCGCTGTTTGTTTGGGCGAGTGTATTGCTGTGACCACAATAAATCGAATCAAAACCTTGTTTAATCGTGAATGCTCTTACACCACATTCACTTTGGTGCTGGCGATCTATTTCGCCACCCTCGTTAATTTGCCGATTTACAAAGAACTGTTCGGCATCATTAGCCACCTCGACTCTGTCAAGGTGGGTTTTGTAATTTCAGTCCCTATCTTCTTCCTTGCGGCATTGAACTTCTTGTTCAACTTATTCAGTTGGCCTTGGCTAAGTAAGCCTTTCTTTGCGGTGCTGCTTCTGCTCTCTGCGATGGTAAGCTATGCCGGCTACAACTATGGCACTTTGTTTGATTACGGCATGATTGCCAACATCATGGAAACAGACAGCAGCGAAGCAGGATCATACCTCAGCACATATTCTGTCATCTGGACCTTGTTGATGGGCGTAGTACCTGCGCTGTTGGTGTGCAAACTGAATTTGAGCCTATCAGGCTCTACGCTGCACATGGTGGCGAAGAAAGCAGCGAGTATGCTCGCCTCTTTGGCCGTGATCGCGGTGATTGCAGGCCTTTATTACCAAGATTACGCATCTATTGGGCGAAACAATAGCCATCTGAAAAAGATGATCATCCCGACTCAGTATGTGTACAGTGCCACAAAGTATGTTCGCGATACCTACTTTTCCACACCGCAGCCCTACCGCCAATTGGGCCTTGATGCCAAACAGTCAGAACAGGCTCTACAACAAGCGGAGCAAAAGCCGACCTTGCTGGTTTTTGTCGTCGGTGAAACGGCACGTTCGCAAAACTACCAAGCGAACGGTTATGCCCGTCCTACAAACCAATACACCAACGAATTGGGCATGATCTCATTCCAAGATGTCAGCTCATGTGGCACCGCAACCGCAGTCTCCGTACCTTGCATGTTCTCTAACATGACACGCTCAAACTTTGATCGCCCAACGGCAGATAATCAAGACAATGCACTGGACATCTTAAACCGTGCAGGTGTGTCACTTCTGTGGAAAGAAAATGACGGTGGCGACAAAGATGTGGCAAAAAACATTCCTCTGTTTACCGTCGATCGCTCTCGTAAAGATGCGCTTTGTAATGGCAGCACCTGCTATGACATGGCGTTACTGGAAAACTTCGAACAGGATGTCGAGAATCTAAAGGGGAACCGTGTGTTGGCTCTACATTTGATTGGCAGCCACGGCCCAACGTATTTCCAACGTTATCCGAAAGACAAAGCGGCCTTTATGCCCGATTGTCCGCGTGCCGACATCGAAAACTGTTCGGTAGAACAGATCGTCAACACTTACGACAACACCATCCTCTATACCGATTATGTATTGAGCCAAACCATCAATAAGCTCAAGGCACTTGAGGAGCGTTACAACACGGCGCTGATTTACGTTTCTGACCACGGGGAATCTCTTGGCGAGAATGGTTTGTTCCTACATGGCATGCCTTACAGTTTAGCCCCGGAATACCAAACAAAAGTACCGCTGATGCTTTGGATGTCACCGGGTTTTGCCCAGACAAAACAGATCAATGCTGACTGCCTTAAGCAGCAAGCCAAGCAAACCGATACCTACTCGCATGATTACATTTTCCATTCACTGCTCGGCGTGATGGATGTGAGTACCAGTGAGTACGATGCCACCCTTGATCTCTTTATGCAGTGTCGTGCTCAATAAGGACAAATAAAGAGCAATATTATACTAGGGGCCTAAATTGGCCCCCTTTGTTTTATGACGTTTTTATTTGGCTTACCCGCTTCTCGTTCATCTCAGATTAATCTAGTCTATGGATACTCAACGCTTCATTTCACTGGGTTTAGGAACACATATGCGAACTCTCGGAAATATTATTTGGTTTTTGTTTGGCGGCGTTTTTATGGGGCTCGCTTGGTGGTTTTTCGGCATTTTGGCTTTTATCAGTATCATCGGGATCCCGTGGGGAAGAGCGTGCTTCGTCATCGGTAATTTCTCCTTCTTTCCTTTTGGTTCAGAGGCGGTCTATCGTGACGAACTGACCAATAAGCGCGATATTGGCACAGGACCACTAGGGCTCATTGGCAACGTGATTTGGTTCTTGGTCGCAGGCGTGTGGCTGGCCATTGGTCATATTCTCTCTGCTGTAGCGTGTTTTATTACCATCATTGGTATTCCATTCGCGCTGCAACATCTCAAACTGGCGGTGATCTCACTGGCACCGATTGGCCAAACCATCGTGCCGGTCGAAGTGGCGGAAGCTGCGCGATACCACAACCGCAGCCGATAATAAGATTGCAGCCAGTGCTCAAAAAAACACCTTTGTGACACTGACGACAAAAACACCTTCTTTTTTAGAAGGTGTTTTTTTATACACCTGCCCATTTCGTGACCGGCTAGATGCTTTGTATAACAAAAGTGGCCAATCGTTGTGATTCCGATCTCTCATCCTTTTATCTCCTCCTCAATTTCACGTTAAGAGGCTGATTATATTAATTAATTATTCATCAATACTTGGATAAAAATCTAACAAGGAAATCAACGTGAAACTGGCACTGACAACGCTCCCATTGGCTATAACCACCGCTTTACTCATTGGTTGTAATACTTCCTCTAACATTGAGATACCGGTTATCGACAACCCATACCGCTGCGACATATTCGCAACGGAGCAAGCCGATGACTTACGTATCTATCAGGTGATGGTGGAGAGCTTTGTCAACGGCGATGATCAAATTGGCCATGGCACTGGTTATGGAACCAGTCATCACCAAGGCGATATTCAAGGCATCATTGATTCTCTTGATTACATCCAGTCACTAGGGATGAACGCCATTTGGCTGACACCGATTTTCAATTCCGAGCCTAAAGCAGGGCAAGACCATTGGGCAGATCGCCTTGATGCCACTGGCTACTTTGCCACCAATTACTTCGAGGTCGATCCGCGTTTTGGCACGATGCAAGACGCTAAACGTTTGGTCGAAGAAGCGCATGCCCGTGGCTTGTACGTGTTCTTTGATGGCGTATTTGGTCATCACAAAGGCAATGTAGCGGCATCCCCCACAGGCAAGCTGCCTGCAGGAAGCAACAACCCGGTCGACTATCCAGAGAGCCTCGCCTTCTATCAAGAAGTGGCCGAATTTTGGATCAAAGAGTTGAAGATTGATGGTTGGCGTTTAGACCAAGCCTATCAAGTACCAAAAGAGGCTTGGGTGGAGATTCGCAAAACGGTAGATAACGCTTCTAAAGCCGTGACGTACACCAACAGCAAAGGCGAAACCGTCAATCCGCTTGGATACATGGTGGCGGAAATCTGGGCGGGAGAAAACCGCATCATTGAAACCGGCTATGGCAGCAATGAAAGTCCGGCCCTTTGCTCCGCGTTTGATTTTCCGGTCCGCTACCGTTTGGTAGAGACTTTTGGTGTGAATGAAGCGGGTGTTGGCGGTAAATCGGGACAATGGCTAGCAGAAGGCATGAATCTCCATGGGCTTTATCCTGAGCATGCCCAACCGAATCTGATGATCGGCAACCACGACCTGGTTCGCTTTGGCGACCTCCTACAGCGTGGCAATATTGCTCAGCCACAAGACGAAGAGTATTGGCTACGACACAAAGCGGTGTTTGCTTTTCAAGCCGCGTATACCGGCCCTATCACTTTCTATTACGGTGACGAAATCGGTGACCAAGTCGATAACTTCGCAGCAAAAGTGGAACTAGATTGTGCGGTCAAAGGCTTATGCGATGATCACGTGGCGCGCTCAAGTGGCAAAATTGAAGGCGTGACCGCGACCCTGAATGCCAACGAGCAAGAGCTCAAACACTACGTCAAACGTTTGATGGAGATGAGAGCAGCACATCCTGCACTCTCCAAAGGAAAACGAGTGAATCTGCTCGCGGATGCGAAAATCTATTCAGACCACAAAAGCACCGATGATGAAGCCATCATCTACGTGGCAAACATCAGTAAGAACTTGCAACACGTATCGCTCGATGCCATCCAAGCCGGCTCTGAGGGCAGCTTAACAGACCTCATCAATGACGAAGAAATCACACTGACCGACGGTCAATATCAGATTACTTTGGCCCCATTAGAAGCACGCTTCCTCAAAGTCAATCTGCCTTCTGCTGCAGGCCCAACGAAAAAAACAGCGGCTTCAACCAGTGGCGTGGGTGAGGGGTTTATGGCGCAATGTGACAACCCTAGCGTCAATGAATCAGGCCCAATGAAGCAAACTCTTTATGTGGTCGGCGATTTCAGCGATTCCGGCTGGCAACACCAAACGCATCGTCAATTCGACTACAAAGGCAGCGGCGTCTATCAAGTCGTGACCACGGAGAAACCCGGTAGCTACCGCATGCAATATGCCACAAAAACTTGGGAACCACAGTTTACCGCAACGGGACAGAGTTTGATGCTTGGCCAAGAGAGTGCACTCAGCTACGGTGGCTATGGCAAAGACACTACCATTACCATCATGGATGAAGGTCTTTATGTGTGGAGTTTACAGTTTAACGAACAAGGAGCGCCATTGAACATGATGGCATCAAAATGTGCTGAGTAACGCCAACTCGGCGGCATAGAGCTGGGCACCACTGCCCGCTAGTTTGGGATGCTTTAACAAGCATCCCTTTTTTTCATTGTGATTAGGACGAGCTCACACCCATGCCAACAGAATTGTGAAGTCGGTTAAAAAATCCCTCGCGGTCGCATTGAATGAATAGAGATATTTGCCACTACACTTGTGAGAGATCTCTTACAAAGGATGTAAGCCTTTTACTTTTTATCGACAAGAGAAAAGAGAAGGGAAATACATAAGCGCATGTATTTATTGAATTAATAAATTAATCCATTAAAACTACAGAAAAAAAAACCTTGTTAGCCAATTGCTGTCCATCCGCAAAAATTCAATACTGTCTTCGTCAACAGGATGTTGGCGGGAACAGGAACAAAGCCTAACGGATTGGGTATCTTCAGGATGAAGATTTGATGACTTAGGACGAGTTATCAGCAAGGAAGTGACACTCTGGGATAGAGTTACGCCCGTCAGGATGACAGGCCAGGAAGGACACCGCTAGGAAGGCGATGGACAAAGGATTAGGTTAAAGGATTTAACCAATATCATGGATAGATGCAGGGAGCACTATCAGTAGCTGGATTGCTGCGAAAGAGAATAGACCCCGCTTGGGAAACCAGGCGGGGTTTTATTTTATAAGCCCGCCAATAAAATCTCATTTATTAATAACAACCGCCATTTATGCGACACAGATCTCAAGATAGATGGCTGGATGTCTATATTTCCCTCAATCTAAACCCTAGACATTAAACAAAGTTTTTGATTTCAGCTCTTGACACTTCGATACAGCAAGGGCGTAATAGCGATAGATTTTTTTTGTCTTGACGATGACTTTTTTTCGTTTTCATCAAGTAATAAAAAAAACTAAGGTGCGCACCTCTAAACGATGTGGTGTTCTACCACACTCCTGAATCGTATTAGCGGCGGGTTAACCTATTTATTAGGCTCATGTCACATCATTTAAACCTGTTCGCTTTATCCTACAATTATTTATAACTGGTACTGACTTACTAAGGAAATGCCATGCGTATTGCTATTCTTTCTCGTAATGAGAATCTGTATTCCACCATGCGCCTCAAACAGGCTGGTGAAGCACGTGGACATGTGGTCGATGTAATCGACACATTGCACTGCTATATGGATATTACGAGTAACAACCCTAAGATCCGCTATAAGGGTGAAGAGTTGCCAGAGTATGATGCCATTATTCCTCGTATCGGTGCGTCCGTGACTTTTTACGGCACGGCGGTGGTACGTCAGTTTGAAATGATGGGCACCTTCTGTATTAATGAATCGGTCGCCATCAGTCGCTCTCGTGACAAACTGCGCTCTTTGCAGCTGCTCTCTCGCAAAGGTATTGGCTTACCGCGTACTGGTTTTGCACACCACCCAGACAATATCCAAGACGTGATCCGCAATGTGGGCGGCGCACCTTTGGTGATTAAGTTACTGGAAGGCACGCAAGGCATTGGCGTAGTATTGGCTGAGACCAATAAAGCGGCAGAAAGTGTCATTGAAGCCTTCATGGGCTTAAAAGCTAACATTATGGTACAAGAGTTCATTGAAGAAGCCAAAGGTGCAGACATTCGCTGTTTTGTTGTGGGCAACAAAGTGATTGCCGCGATGAAACGTCAAGCGAAAGAAGGCGAGTTCCGTTCTAACTTACACCGTGGTGGCAGCGCGCAATTGATTCGTTTGAGCAAAGAAGAGCGCGCAACCGCCATTAATGCGGCGAAAGTGATGGGGCTAAACTTGTGTGGTGTTGATATTCTTCAATCTAAAAATGGCCCTGTGGTTATGGAAGTCAACTCTTCTCCTGGCTTAGAAGGCATTGAACAAGCGACGAAAAAAGACATCGCTGGAATGATTTACGAATTTATCGAGAAGAACGCCAAACCAAATTCAAACCGTACCAAAGGTAGAGGTTAATGACGCGGTGGAAGCCAGACTTCCACTATTCTTAAAATTGCGAAGCAAGCTTGGATAATGACTATGACTCAGAAACTGATCATCGGAAATACTGAAGCTGTCTGCTTACCAGAGTTAGGGATTACTCACCTAGAGACACGTATTGACACTGGCGCGCAGACTTCTTCTCTGCACGTGGATAATTTGATCTGTATAAAGAAGAACGGCAAACAGTACGTTGAGTTCGATCTTCACCCAGATGTTTACAATCTAGCAAAAACGGTACGCTGCATCGCTAGATTGAAAGGCAATAGAAAGGTCAAATCATCAAACGGCACGTATGAACATCGCTGTGTGATCACAACGACTCTTCGTCTCGCTGATCAAGAGTGGCCAATTGACATTACCTTGAGTAATCGCCAAGACATGACTTACATGATGCTGTTGGGTCGCCAAGGCATGGCTGATCGCGTATTGGTTGACCCAAGCCAGTCACACATTTTGGCCAACTAACGAGATTTGTTATCTCATTCCACGGAGAGCTTCGGCTCTCCGTTTTTTATTGGCTCTTTTTCCAAAGCGAACGCCACAAACCACGTAGCTTGATTTTTGTCACTCGCCAGTGAGTCACTGGGCGCTGGGGGGTGGTGTCCAAAATATGTTGGTATGCGGCGAGATCAAACTTACGCTCTCCGCCATGCGCTAACAGCAAGGTTGTCGGCTGCATGTGAAAAACTCGCTTTAATGAAGCGCGATATTGGTTGGGATGGAAAATGGGAAATGGCGCGATGAGTTTTTTTTTCACTTCAACCATCAAATCCGCCACATACAGAATCCCCTTTTCTGCATGATACACCGACAAATCTCGATCGGTATGACCGGGCGTTTCAAGCACAACCCACTCAGGAAACTCCGGAATGCATTCACCATCATTGAGCTTGTGATCCGGATTTAACGCACGTGAATACCATAGATTGCGCCATGGCTTTTTTAACCGATTTGCCATCCACGCTGCCAACAGCAAGTCAGCCAGATGCATCAACCAGCCATCAACACCATGATACCAATCGAGATCTCGATTTGCCGCCACGACTTGGCATCCCGTCAACTGACGTAATCGATGCGCACCACCCGCATGATCTGGATGCATGTGTGTCACCACAACCACTTTCAAATCACAAAAAGAACGCCCTAAGTCCTGTTCAATGAAACGGCGCAGATAAGGAATATCCGCTCGACTTGCACCGTCAAGCAGCAGCAGTTTGTCCGCGTACTCCGCCAAGTACATGATTTGGATATAGCCTTTAATCGTATGTAATTGCACAAAATATCCTTTTTATTGCATTCGCGCCTGTTTACAGCGCTGATAAGGCTCTTTCCTTAAGCCTCTGGTCTGACCAATAAGTTAGCAGCAAAACCGTGGCACGTCTGCACTGGTTCACAAACCCTGTGATATCAAACTTTAAGTAATCTACGCTTGACCTTACCCTAGGGTAAAGCTTTAGAGTGGCGCTAAGTTTTTCATTAAAGGCACGACATGCGTTTCTCTTCTCTTCGCATATTCTGGATAACCTTTATCAGTATGTTTGCCATGCTGAGCTCAAGTTTTGCCTCCAGCGCGCCTTTAATGACTTTTCAGATGCTAAGCGCAGTGCAGTCTCAAAGCACAATGACATCCGATTGTGGTATGAGCGTGAAGGTGATTGATCCCCACGCGATGCACTCTGGAAGCCATCAATCGGCAAACTCTCAAGCCGAAAGCAATCAAGCAGCTAAGACGCCAACCAACCACTGCGCCACAGACGCCCCATCGATACACAATTGCTGTACTGCGGCTTGTGTCAGTGTCTTTGCGTTTTTGCCTCAAACTGCGCACTCCTTACCTGTCTCTTATCACATGGCGCTGATCCCTCGTGAATCAACGGCTTGGTCTATTGAAAGACAGCAATCTCTCTATCGGCCCCCAATAGCCTAATCCGATCATCAATATGTCGTATCACAAGCTCTAACGAGCTGTGGTGTGTATTTTCACGTCGCTTTTTGACGTGCAGATTGGATTATAAAAATGAAACCAAGCTTATTGGCGCTGTGTATCAGCGTTTCCGCTCTGGTTGCAACTCCAGTGATGGCGCAGTCTTCAACTGCCACAACAGGTCAGTTGCTCTCACAGAGCGATCCTTTAACCCTGCTGATTGAACAGGCTCTGGCGAATGACGCCAGCCGCAAGCAGATTTTTGCCCAATCACAAGCCATGCGGGAACGTGGCGTTGCAGCCTCTACCTTGATGGATCCCAAACTGAAAGTGGGCTTTGGTGGTTTACCTGTCGATAGCTTTAAGTTCGACGAAGACCCAATGACCAACATTTCTGTCGGCCTAATGCAGCAATTTGAACGTGGTTCTACTCTTGAGTTGCAAAGTAAAAAGGCATCACAACAAGCAGATGGCATGGCTTTGCAAGTGGCAGCGCGAGAGCGCGAAGTAGCTAATGGCATCACCCAACTCTGGCTGGAGCTCGGCTATCAACAGCAAGCAGAGCGCGTTTTGCTTGAAAATCAGCGCTTAATGCGTGAGCTAGAAAGTTTCATTAGCACCAACTATTCGATTGGTAAGAGTGAAGCCCAGGACCTGCTCAATGCACAGTTGCAAGTCAGCCAATTAGAAGAAAAGCTGCAAGCCAACCAGCAGATGCAACACCGCATTCTGTCACAAATGTCCGAATGGCTCGGCAGCGAATGGCTGTATCAACAACGCGATCTCAAAGCGAGTAACCAACTCAATTGGGATACGTTAGAGCATTTATTGTCGGCGTCATCCACGACTCAGCACTTCGCCCTATTGGCCCAACATCCGATGGTGCAAATGGCCAATGCCAATATTGCGGTCAGCCAAACGCAAGTAGAACTTGCCGAGCAATCTTACACCCCTCAATTTGGTGTCGAAGTGATGTATGCCTACCGCCAAGCCAACAATATGAAGGGGGAACCCGCCTCCGATCTGGTTAGCGCGTATCTCACAATGGATATCCCACTGTTTACCGGAAATCGTCAAGACCGAGCGCACGCTGCGGCCCAATATCAAGTGGGTGCGGCTCAGTCGCAAAAAGATCTCCTCCTGGCACAGATGAACGCCAAAGTGAACGCGTTATTGGTGGATAGAAGCAATCTCGAACAGCGCCTTGAACGCTACCAAAATACCTTACTTGAACAAGCCAAAGCGCGCACCAAAGCCGTTGAACGGGGCTACCAAAACAGCACTGCACAATTTAACGACGTGATCGCTGCAACCAGAGATGAGTTGGCAGTGGAGTTGGAGTCGCAGCGCCTTCTCACCGACCTCAATCAAGTGAACAGTAATCTTGCGATGTTGCTTGGCGGCTTCACCTATACCGTCGCCCAACCCGAACTCGCTGATATTGACGTGAACCGTCGCTAATTTGCCAAGGAATTACAGAATGAAATCACTACAAATCGCAACGGTTGCCCTACTGATTGGCGGTGCACTCGGTTTTACGGCTAACCAATATTTCAATGGTCATGACATGAGTGCCATGGCTGCTACCGACATCAAAGCAAGTAATGAGCCGCTGTATTGGGTTGCGCCAATGGACCCAAATTACAAACGCGATAAACCCGGCAAGTCACCTATGGGGATGGATCTCATTCCCGTCTATGCCGACGATCTCGCTGGGGCAAACGACAAGCCCGGAACGGTGAAGATCGACCCTTCAGTTGAAAACAACCTAGGGGTAAAAACGGCCGCAGTCGAACTGGCCAAGCTATCACCACGCATCGAAACCGTGGGTTACATAGCGTTTGACGAAAGTCAGCTGTGGCAGACCAACGTGCGCGTGTCCGGTTGGGTGGAAAAACTGTATATCAACGCCGTGGGTGAGCAGGTGAAAAAGGGCGAGGTTCTCTTTACCTTGTACTCTCCTGAACTAGTCAAAGCGCAAGAAGAGCTGCTCAATGCCAAACGCACTGGCCGTGATGGGCTGGTTAAAGGCGCGACTGAGCGATTACTTTCTTTGGGCGTCGACCGCGAACAGATCAACCAAGTGATTCGTCGTGGTAAAGCATCACAAACCATCGAGATCAAAGCGCTCGCTAATGGCGTTATCGCCAGTCTCAACATTCGCGAGGGTGGCTACTTGTCACCCGCACAAGCGGTCATCAGTGCCGGCCCTCTTAATGAAGTGTGGGTAGATGCGGAAGTGTTCGAGCGACAAGCACACTGGTTAACTAATGGTAGCCAAGCGAGCATGACGTTGGATGCACTGCCCGGCAAAGCTTGGCAAGGTGAGGTCGACTACGTTTACCCAATTCTTGATCCGAAAACACGCACATTGCGCATGCGTCTTAAGTTTGCCAACCCAAATGGCGAACTCAAACCAAACATGTTCGCCAACATTACCTTGCAGCCCGTCAGCGACTCCGAAGTGCTCACTGTACCAAAATCTTCGGTGATCCGCTCAGGTGGCATGACGCGCGTGGTTTTGGCGGAAGGTGAGGGCAAATACCGCTCAGCACGCATCGAAACTGGCCGAGAAGCCGATGACAAAGTGGAAGTGCTCCAAGGCTTAAACCAAGGGGATCGCATTGTCACCTCTGCGCACTTTATGCTTGATTCGGAATCGAGCCAAAGCGCTGACCTCTCTCGTATTAATGGTGTTGAAGCGCCAGCAGAAACCGCGTGGGCCAAAGGTGAAATCACCGATCTTATGGTCGAACACGGCATGTTAACCATTAACCACCAGCCTGTACCAGAGTGGAACTGGCCCGGCATGACGATGAATTTCAACGCCGCGCAAGGGGTGGATTTAACGGGTCTTGCCAAAGGACAAGCCATCGAATTCGAAATGCAAAAAACCGACGACGGCCAATACCAAATCGTCGCTATCAAGGCAGACAACAGCGTCATTGCGTCTGAAGTTTGGCTCAGTGGGGATATCTCCATGTTGATGGCGGATTTTGGCATGGTCACGCTGAGTCACCTTCCCGTTACAGAGTGGAACTGGCAAGCAGGCGAAATCAACTTCTCTGTGGGTGACGAAATCAACTTGTCGGGATTTGAGGAGGGGCAAAAAGTGCGCTTTCTAGTCGCCAAAGAAGGCTCTGACTACCAGTTGAAACAGCTTGAAGTGATGGGAGGTCAATAATGATAGCAGCGATCATTCGTTGGTCTCTCAACAACCGTTTTCTGGTGTTGATAGCCACGCTATTTCTTACTCTGGGCGGGCTGTACAGCGTTAAAAACACGCCCGTTGACGCCCTACCCGACCTTTCCGATGTCCAGGTGATCATCAAAACCAGTTACCCAGGTCAAGCGCCGCAGGTCGTGGAAGATCAAGTTACCTACCCACTCACCACCGCCATGTTAGCGGTGCCGGGGGCAGAAACGGTGCGCGGTTACTCGTTTTTTGGTGATTCCTACGTCTACATCATCTTCAACGATAAAACCGACATGTATTGGGCGCGCTCTCGCGTTTTGGAGTATTTAAGCCAAGTGGCGCCAAAACTGCCACCCAATGCCAAGCCGACACTCGGCCCCGATGCGACAGGTGTAGGCTGGATCTACAGCTACGTACTGCAAGACAAAACAGGTAAGCATGATTTGGCTCAGCTACGAAGCCTACAAGACTGGTTCCTAAAGTATGAGCTGCAAACCGTCGAAGGAGTGTCGGAAGTCGCCACCGTTGGCGGCATGGTCAAACAATACCAAGTGCAGATCGATCCTGCGAAATTGCGTGCTTACAATTTAACGTTGCAGCAAGTCAACATGGCGATTCAGAACGGCAACCAAGAAACGGGCGCCTCCGTGATTGAGGTGGCAGAAGCCGAGCACATGGTGCGCACCACGGGCTATCTCAGCAGCGTTGAGGATATTCAGTCCCTACCGCTTAAAGTGACCGATAAAGGCACACCACTGCTCCTCGGTGACATTGCCGATATCAACATTGGCCCACAAATGCGCCGCGGCATCTCTGAATTTAATGGTGAAGGGGAAGCTGTGGGTGGCGTGATCGTGATGCGTTTTGGCGAGAACGCCAGCCAAGTGATCGACAACGTCAAAGCAAAATTGGCAGACCTGCAACGCAGCCTACCAGAAGGCGTGGAAATCGTGTCGACTTACGATCGCTCGACCCTGATCAATGCGGCGGTTGAAAATCTTTGGAAAAAACTCGCCGAAGAGTTCATTGTGGTGGCAGTGGTCTGTGCGCTGTTCTTGTTCCACATCCGTTCATCCTTGGTCATCGCACTGAGTCTCCCTGTCGGTATTCTCTCTGCCTTTATTGTCATGCACTGGCAAGGAATTAACGCCAACATCATGTCTCTCGGTGGCATCGCCATTGCGATTGGGGCCATGGTGGATGGGGCGATCGTAATGATCGAAAACGTCCACAAGCACATTGAACGCACACCGCTTACGGATAAAAACCGCTGGCAAGTGATTGGTAAAGCGGCCGAAGAAGTCGGCGCACCGCTGTTCTTCTCACTGCTTATCATTACGTTAAGCTTTGTTCCCGTGTTCGCACTGGAAGGCCAAGAAGGCAAGATGTTCTCGCCACTTGCCTTCACCAAAACCTACGCAATGGCGGCGGCAGCGGGTCTAGCGATTACACTTGTACCCGTGCTCATGGGGTACTTTATTCGTGGTAACGTACTGCCTGAACACAAAAACCCGGTCAACAAAGGATTGGTTTCGCTCTATCGCCCACTGCTGAGCTTAAGTCTTAAGTACCCAAAATCGATGATCGTGCTGGCGTTGGGACTGATGGCCTCGGCTTACTATCCAACCAGTAAATTGGGCAGTGAATTTATCCCGCCATTGGATGAAGGCGACTTGATGTACATGCCAACCACTTATCCGGGCATTTCCATCGGTAAAGCGCGTGAGCTCTTGCAACAAACCAACAAGCTGATCAAAACCGTACCGGAAGTGGAAACGGTGTGGGGAAAAATTGGCCGTGCCGATACCGCAACCGATCCCGCGCCACTGACGATGATCGAGACGGTTATCCAGCTCAAACCGCGCGACCAATGGCGTGAAGGCGTGACGACAGAATCACTTCGCAAGGAGTTTGATAACCTTGTTCAGTTCCCGGGCTTAACCAACGCATGGGTGATGCCCATCAAAACCCGCATCGACATGCTTGCCACAGGCATCAAAACACCGATCGGCATTAAGATCGCCGGTCCTGACTTGAAAGTGATCGAGCAGATCGGCTCACAACTCGAACCGATCCTCAAAGGCGTGCAAGGCACCGCCTCTGTTTACGCTGAGCGTGTTGCGGGTGGACGTTATGTCACCATCGACATCAAACGTAAAGCAGCAGCACGTTACGGTTTGAGCATTAAAGATGTTCAACAAGTGATTTCCACCGCGGTTGGCGGCATGAACGTAGGAGAAACCATTGAAGGTCTGGAGCGTTACCCCATCAATGTGCGTTATCCGCAAGACTACCGTGATTCCGTGGTCAAACTGCAAAACCTACCACTGGTAACGCCCAACGGAGCACGCATTGCACTCGCCGATGTGGCAGACATTCGCTATGAAGATGGCCCACCGATGATCAAAACCGAAAACGCGCGTCCAAACGGCTGGGTGTTTGTCGATATTGATGGTCGCGATTTGGGGTCTTACGTACAAGAAGCGCAAACCGTGGTGGCAGAGCAGCTTGAACTTCCCGCAGGCTATTCACTCGCTTGGTCTGGTCAGTATGAATATATGGAACGTGCTAAAGAGCGACTCAGTGTCGTGGTGCCAATTACGCTGGCCATCATCATGCTGCTGTTGTACTTCAGCTTCCGTCGCGTTGGCGAAGTACTGATCATCATGGCGACGCTCCCTCTGGCGATGGTGGGCGGACTGTGGCTGATGCATTACCTCGGTTACAACTTCTCCATTGCGGTGGGGGTCGGCTTTATCGCACTGGCCGGAGTAGCGGTGGAAATCGGCGTCATCATGCTCGTCTACCTAAACCAAGCGTGGCATTACAAAAAGCTTCACGCTGAAGAACACAAACTGTCACTCGTTGCACAAGATCTCACCGACGCGATCCGCGAAGGCGCTGGCTTACGTGTGCGCCCAGTCATGATGACAGTGCTAACGGTGATCATTGGCCTTATCCCAATCATGTACGGTGAAGGCACGGGCTCTGAAGTGATGCAGCGTATCGCGGCCCCAATGATTGGTGGCATGGCTTCAGCACTTCTGCTAACGCTGTTGGTTCTCCCTGCCATCTTTAAGTTATGGAAGAGCGCCGAATTGACCAAAACCGAATAAAAAATCAGGGGCAGTGCTTGCTTACTGCCCCTTAGCAAAACAATCAACAACAGAAAACAAAAGAACACGACTTAAAAAGGAAACCACCATGAACAAGATGACAAAAACACTGATTGCAGCCGCACTGACTTTCTCTGCCACCGCGGCATTGGCCAACACCATGGATCACTCCAAAATGGACCATTCAAAGATGGATCATGGAAAAGTGGACCACAGCAAAATGGATCACGGCAACATGAAAGAAGGCAGCATGAAAATGGATCACTCATCAATGATGGGTATGGAAGGCATGTCTGACGTTGGCATGCCAGCAAAAGGGGCGAAGCCTGATAAAGTGGTGCACGTGATGTTGAGTGATGACATGAAAATCACCTTCAAAAAAGAAGTGACGATTGAGCCAAACGACGTGGTGCAGTTCGTTGTGATGAACACAGGCAAAATTGACCATGAGTTTTCAATTGGCTCCGCGGCAGAGCAGCTAAAACACCGTGAAATGATGAAACAAATGGGTAGCCATGCACATGACAGCGGCAGTACTGTGACGGTTCAACCAGGCAAAGCCAAACAGCTGTTGTGGCATTTCCATGGTGATAACAAAGTCGAGTTTGCCTGTAACATCCCTGGTCACGCCGAAGCGGGTATGGTGAAAAGCATCGAGTTATAAGCGCATCGTTTTACTTTTAACCAATCGAGCGGTGGGCCTCCTACCTAAAGCGAAAAATCTGCCGCTCGTTTTGCTCTGAACAACACATTTGTTGACATAGAGATTACAAATATCCGTCTTGAGACACTACTATTGGCATGAACCCAATTCTAAGTGTTTAGATCATGACCTTGATGCTGACTTACCGTTGGTTAACCCTCATAATGTATGGCTTATGGACTGTGCCCGCACTGGCCAATGTTGATCTATCTGAGACTCAGCGATGGTCGATTTTTTATCGCGCAGCACTTGAGCAGCAAAGCTCGCCACTGGTGACTAGCCAAACCCTCAATCAATACCCATTTCCGCTGCTCAGCAGCCACAGTCAATATCCTGATTTTACTCAATATACTTGGCAAGACATCGCGGATTTAGCCACCATGGCCAAGCAGTGCCAACCGCGAAACTCCTCTTCGCTGTATTTGGCGAAGGCTGTCGAATTTGAGTTGGCGTTATGTCGCCAAACGCCGCTCGGCGCAGAGTGGTTTCAACGTGTTGCGTGGCAACATCCGGCGGGAGGCAGCTACGCAGATCGCTATATTGAACACTTACCGGATTCAGAACAGGCAAGCTTTGCTTCGACGCATCCAACACGTTTTACTTTGGCGAGCCGCTATCATCCGCTGCATGCCTTGTGGCAACGACCGGGCGGTGCAGGGGTGGATGCACTGCTCAATGGTTTTCGTCTCTATCTTGCGCCAAATGATGAGCTGTGGCTAAGCAGTGAAGCGGGCTGGCATGTGCTTTCGAGCGTGCAGTGGCACGCACTCACCGCACCATTACCATTCACGCTGGAGCCTTATCAAGCACAAAAGCGTTGTGATGAGCGTTACAGCAACCTCTGCTTTAATCAGCGCGTTAGCAATCATGCGCTGCTGTATAGCGGTTTGGTTATCGGCGTGTTGCTTGCATTTGGCGCGGCGCTTCGTTCACTTTGGCTGCGCTATCAAGAAGGGCGCGAGCGGCGCTTTATTTTGCAACTGCTGACTCACGAACTGCGCACGCCCATCACCAGTTTAGGGTTGACCGTCGAATCACTACGCAACCAATTTGATCAATTATCCCCTCAGGCGCACGAGAGCTTATGGCGATTAATGGCCGACCATCAACGGCTGACGCAGTTGAGCGAGACAAGTCGCCACTACTTGAGCCCAAGCCACGACAGCATGGCGCGCCATCCAGCGCAGTTGAGTGACTTCATCGAGCATTGTATCGAGGGCTTTGAGGTTGAGCTTCATCTCAAACACGACTCAATACTGGCACTACCTTATTACTGGCTTGGGCTGTGCGTCACCAACTTACTCAGCAATGCCAAGCAGCATGGCGTGCCGCCCATTCGCCTGACGGTGAGTGTGGTTGCACAAACACTGCGCATTGAAGTGGAAGATTGCGGTGAATTTCCCTCTTTCTACCAACGTCTGTGCAAACGACTTTCGAGGCATCAAGACACTCACTCTCGCCCAAACACAGATAACATGGGCGTTGGCTTACAGTTGGTGCGAAAACTCATCACCCAAATGGGCGGCAAACTGGTTATCCGTCGTCATCCAACCCGTTGTATTTTGGAGCTGCCGCTATGAAGCGTATTTTGCTGATTGAAGATGACACCTTACTCGGCCAAGGTCTGCGCGATTATCTGCATGACCATGGTTATGCATGCGAATGGATAACGCAGAGCCAACAGGTCGAAAAGCACTGGTTCAGTACCGATCTGGTGATTTTGGATCGGCAATTGCACGATGGTGACAGCCTGAAACATCTGCCGCACTGGTTGATGCTCAAAGCCCTGCCGGTGATCGTACTGACCGCCAAAATTGAAGTGGAACAACGGATTGAAGGGCTCAAAGCTGGCGCGAAAGATTATGTGCTCAAGCCCTTTTCCCACCAAGAGTTGCTGGCACGCATCGAAGCGCAACTGCGCCCGCTCGGCAGTAGCGTACTCAGCTACGCGGATATTGTGGTCGATGTGGCTAATCGATCTGTGCTGCATAACCAAACGCCGGTTGAGCTCAAACCGAAAGAGTTTCAACTGCTGTTGATGCTATTGCAAAATCCGGGGCGCGTTTATCACCGTGATGAACTGCTCAATCTTATTTGGGGTTATCAATCATTCCCGACCACGCGCACCGTGGATAACCACATTTTGCATTTGCGACAAAAACTGCCGCAACTGGATATCGAGACACTGCGCGGCGTCGGTTATCGCCTCAAAGGAGCCGCCGTATGATCTGCGCCTCTTTTCGCAATCACATTGTGCGACTTGGTATGCTCAGCGCGTTAGTAAGCGGCGCCGCGCTAGCGGAAACGCCGCCAAGCCCCACCCATCCTTGGTTTCGCACCACACCGCTGCAAAGCAGTTACCAGCTATTGGTTGATGGGCATCCCACGCAAGCGTGGCACGAGCTCATCCACACACTGTCTACCACGCCCGTAGCCGAGCCTTTTTGGCAACTAATTAAAGAGGCCATTCTCAGTCAAACCCAATGCGGACAAGCACTTCCAAGCACATCGCCTAACGATCTCGCGATTGCGGTGACGTTTATTCATAAGTTCAATCAGACCTTTCAAGGCTACCAAGTGAGGCTGAGCGCCGAAAACCTCACCCAGCCGCTGGCGGTGCGTCTGGCTTCTGCGCAAGGTGCAACCTTGTTAGCGGCAGAGCTTGCGCCGGCCGATTACGCCGAAGTGGAAAGTCGCGATCTGCTTTCGCCGTATGCCGCAGGTGTCTATTGGCTCACGCTGGGCGAGCAGCGCATGGCGCTGTTGATTTCGGCTCCTTCCAACACACCGTGGATTGAACAATCCAGCACGGCCGATCTCACTATCCGCTTCCCCGCCACGCCTTCGGGCTGCGCATCGTCACTAGCTCGTTGGCAATTTTTTGATCAAAACTTTACTCTGCTACACTCACAAACCGTCAACCGTGATCAGCCTCCTGCCCCACCCACCGCCCCTTCTCAAGCGCGCTGGCGTAGCCTCAGCGTTATCCAAAGTGAATACCAAGGCACCATTCGCGTGGAGCAAATGCAGCGCCTGACGATACCGATTGACTAAACCACCTTTCACTTTGTTCAGGCAAAGTGGGAAAGACATACTGGTGACAAAACTCATCGATAGACAAGGTTAAATATCTGGGTTACTCGATAGGAGACCGATATGAAATTGACCTTTTCCCCACTGGGGCTACTGCTGCTGGTGAGCGCGCAGAGCTTTGCGTTGACCTTAGAACAGGGCGATCAGCACTGGCAGATTGACCCCGACACACTGGCCATCAGCCTCAAGCAAGACTCGCAAACTTTCGCCATCAACCAAGGCAGCCTACAGATTGACGGGCAGACGCAACAGGCAACGCAAGTAACCCAAAGCGCCGAGCAAGCCTCATGGACACTCAAGCCAAGTGGCGTGCAAGTGTCTGCGCAGTTGCAACAAGGGTTGAACATCGATTTTCGCTGGCCAAGTGCTCGTGGGATTGAACGCCAAGCACCTCAAGCACTGCGCTGGTTTGATCTCAGTGAAGCATCGACCCAAACGCTGTTACTGCCGTTTGACGAAGGAATGCGAGTGCCGACCGATAACCCGACTTGGACACGCTATTTGATAGACAATCATTCGGGCGCCAATACCACGCAAGATCTCAAAATGCCGTTCTGGAGCGCGCAGCAGGGCGAACGCTTCATCAGCTATCAACTGCTCAACGCCACCAATAACCAGCTGCACTTTAGTGAGCAGCAAAATAAGTTGGACTTACAAGCGGAGCACTGGTTTACCCTGCTGAACCAAAGTGAGCCTTTTAGCGTGCGCATCACCGTGGGCGATGAGATGCTGGCCGGAGCCAAAGCGTATCGCGACTGGCGCGAAGCCGCGGGGCTGCGTGTTTCACTTGCGGAAAAACGCAAGGCAAATCCGCAGATCGAAAAAATGATTGGCGCAAGCCACGTCTATCTATTCGGGCGTGATTTAATCGCAGTGCAAGATGTGGTGGATTGGTGGGGACTGCGCGATTGGTTTTGGCGCTCTGAGTTTACCCCTTCACCAGAATTACAAAAGGAATTGGCGAGCCTAAAAAAAGGCCCAGACTGGCTTAATCAGTATCAGAAAAAATTACTGGTCGGAGAGATAAGCCAAGCCTTAAACCAAAAGCTCAACGCCGACCCATTGTCGATTCAAGCGCAGTACCAAGCCGCGCAGCAGCGCAAAGCGTGGCTGACTGAACACGCTGGCGCATACCTCAAACCAAGCGATCAATGGGGACAAGGGTTAGCGCAACCCATGATCAGCACCCTTCAGCAAGCAGGATTAAGCAAACTCTGGCTAGGTCTTGATAACTGGATGCCAGCCTTTTATCAGCCGCAAGTGGTCGATAGCGCCAAACAAGCCGGCTATTTGATTGGCGTGTATGACTCATACAACACCGCGATTGAAAAAGGCATCAACGACAGTTGGCTGACCGCGCAGCTGCCGGATCGCATGCGCGAAAACTGCGCGATTGAAAAAGCCGATGGCACGTTACAACTGGGCTTTCGCGGTAACGGCTTTTATCTCAATCCCGCCTGTGAACTCGGTTACGTTAAACAGCGCGTGCAAGATATTCTCCATTTCGGGCGCTTTAACAGCCTGTTTCTCGATGTGGATGGCACCGCCATGGCGCGGGAAGATTACCGCTCGCGCAGCAACGAAACCGCGATGCTAGCCGCCTTTAACACCCGAATGCAGGATATTGCAAACACGCCGACGCTGATTTTGGGATCGGAAGATGGCAATGCCCTGACCACTCAAGGGCTGGTGTTTGCTCATGGTATGGAAACGGTCGGCTTTGGCTGGACAGACAAAGCGATGAAGAGTGACAAACAGTCACCCTATTATTTGGGCAAGTGGTATCCCGATGAAAAGCCGGATTTTTTCTTTAAATCAGCGCAAGTTAAAGAGCCCTATCGCAGCTTACTGTTTGCCCCAGAGTACAAAGTGCCGCTCTATCAAGTGGTGTTTCATGATGAGCTGATCAGTAGCCACCACTGGCACAGCGATAGTTTAAAGTTTTCCAATGTCAAAGCCGTGCGTGATTTGCGTGCCATGCTGTTTAACACTCCGGCGATGGTGCATTTAAGCCGTGATGAAACGCGTAAAAACTCCGCGCGTATCGAGCAACTTAAGCACTATCAACAAGGGTTTTTGCCCTTGCATGAGCAGTTGTGGGATAAAGCCTTGATTGATTTTCGCTGGCTGGATAAGCAAGGCCAAGTGCAACAAACACGTTTTAGTGACGGGTCAATCTTGATCGCCAATTTCAGCACACAACCATTTAGGTTAACACACGGACACACCATAACGCCCCACACGCTACTAGCTACGTTGAGTAATGGAAAGAGCTTTAGTTGGCAACCTATGCGATGAATTCCTACATATTACAACACATGATTGCTTTACCTCATCCAAAGTGATCTCTTGGGTTGACCAGTTTGCCAGACTAAGTGTCTGGCGATCTTGTTTATATTTTTCATTTATTTACCGACTAAATTAGGTAAGGCAACGAAAGATTTTATCTTAACTAACCCCTTTATTACTTTTATTTTGTCTAAGATCTCTCACTTTTATAATCACAATGATGACGGGGGAATTTTTTCATACATAATGACTATGAGTCTGAAATGGTTCATTTCAATTAGGTGAATATTATGACCACACACAACACTTCTAGTCTCTGGTTTACACTCGATTATAAAATCGCGTTCTTCTTTCCTGCTTAATTCCTACAATTAAATTAATTTTCAATACATTAGATATTACTTAATGCAATAAAACTCGCATACTAGTTTATTAGTACACTTTCTAGTCATTGAATTTTAATTTATCCACTTGTTCTTACCAGTTATTAGCCTGGCGCTTAATATGATATTTCGCGTTTATACACTGGTATTTTCAATCAATTTAAAACACTCGAGAATTAACAAACTATTCTTGAGGTAATAAGTATATTTAAAATTTCAGGAAACTATTATGGATAATTTTAAGCATCTTCCAGAACCCTTTCGTATTCGCGTTATTGAGCCAGTAAAACGCACCACTCGCGAGTATCGCGAAGAAGCAATTTTAAAAGCGGGCATGAACCCTTTCCTACTGGATAGTGAAGATGTCTTTATCGACTTGCTGACCGACAGTGGCACAGGGGCCATCACTCAAGATATGCAAGCGGCGATGTTCCGTGGTGATGAAGCGTACAGTGGCAGCCGCAGTTATCATGCATTGGCCAACGCCGTAAAAGACATTTTTGGTTACGAATTCACCATTCCGACACACCAAGGCCGTGGTGCAGAGCAGATCTACATTCCTGTGTTGATCAAAAAACGTGAAATCGAAAAGGGATTGGATCGCTCTAAGATGGTCGCCTTGTCAAACTACTTCTTCGATACCACCCAAGGTCACACGCAAATTAACTGCTGTGTGGCGAAAAACGTCTACACCGAGGAAGCCTTTGATACTGGCGTGAAAGCCGACTTTAAAGGCAATTTTGATTTAGAAAAGCTGGAAGAGGCGATTCTCGAAGCGGGCCCAGCCAATGTGCCATACATCGTCAGCACCATTACCTGTAACTCTGCTGGCGGCCAACCGGTGTCACTTGCCAACTTAAAAGCGGTGTACGAGATTGCTAAACGTTACGATATCCCAGTGATCATGGACTCTGCCCGTTTTGCCGAAAACGCCTATTTCATTCAGCAACGCGAAAAGGATTATCAAAACTGGAGCATCGAGGAAATCACCCGCGAAAGCTACAAATACGCTGATGGTTTGGCCATGTCAGCGAAGAAAGACGCCATGGTACAAATGGGCGGTCTGCTTTGCTTCAAAGATGAAAGCTTCCTTGATGTTTATACTGAATGCCGCACCTTGTGTGTGGTTCAAGAAGGCTTCCCCACTTATGGTGGCTTAGAAGGCGGTGCGATGGAGCGCTTAGCAGTGGGTCTATACGATGGTATGCGCCAAGACTGGCTAGCCTACCGAATTAACCAGGTGGAATATTTGGTCAATGGCCTCGAAAGCATTGGTGTGGTTTGCCAGCAAGCTGGTGGGCACGCGGCCTTTGTTGATGCGGGTAAACTGCTTCCTCATATTCCTGCCGATCAGTTCCCTGCCCATGCTTTAGCGTGCGAGCTTTATAAAGTCGCGGGTATCCGCGCGGTCGAAATCGGCTCGCTGCTACTCGGGCGCGATCCCGCGACAGGCAAGCAGCACCCGTGTCCTGCAGAGTTACTGCGCTTAACCATTCCACGCGCCACGTATACTCAAACGCACATGGATTTCATCATCGAAGCATTTGGTAAAGTCAAAGCGAATGCGGCAAACGTCAAAGGACTCGAGTTCACCTATGAGCCGCAGGTCCTTCGTCACTTTACCGCGCGACTGAAAGAAATCGACGCATAACACTCGCCAAAACGCAGCCCTACCGTGGCTGCGTTTTTTTGGCCAAAAAAAGATAACGATAAATTAAACAATAACGTGAAACTCAAGGATTATTATCATGTCAAAGCAACCCTCGTTAATTGGGGGAGCGTGCATTATTGCCAGCGTCTGTGTCGGCGCTGGAATGCTCGGCCTCCCCAGTGCAGGGGCTGGCGCGTGGACGCTCTGGTCTCTATTGGCTCTCACTCTTACCATGGTCGTCATGACGCTATCTGGTTGGCTACTGCTCGAAGCGTTTAAACACTACGAACTGCGGGTCTCCTTCAATACTGTCACCAAAGATATGCTCGGCAGCAAAGTAAACTGGTTCAACAATTTGATGGTTTACTTTGTGGGTGGCATTTTGCTGTACGCTTACATCACTTCTTCTGGTCTTATCTTGCAAGATGTTCTGCAAATAGACAGTAAAGTGGCCTCTATCTTGTTCGTTGCGGTATTTTCGGCCTTTGTTTGGCATTCAACACGCGCGGTTGACCGTATCTCGGTCATTCTCATTGTCTTTATGGTTCTCAGTTTTATCTTTGGCGTTTCTGGGTTAGCGATCAACGTCAAAACCTCCGTTTTATTCGATACCATCAATGAGAATGCCGATTACGCTCCCTACGCCATGGCGATGCTTCCCGTTGCTCTAACCTCTTTTGGTTATCACCATTCCGTCTCTTCTATGCGCTCTTATTACGGCGAAGAACGAAAAGCCAAATACGCCATTCTTGGCGGAACGATTATTGCGCTTAGCCTCTATTTCTTATGGTTACTGAGCATCTTCGGCAACTTACCTCGCTCAGAGTTTGGCTCGGTGATCGAACAAGGTGGCAATGTCGATGTGTTGCTCAAAGCGCTGGGTTCGGTGATTGAATCAGAGAAGGTCTCGCAAGCGATCAACGCATTCTCGATGGCGGCGATTCTCTCCTCTTTCATTGGCGTTGGATTAGGGGTGTTTGATTTCTTGGCTGATCTGTTTAAGTTTGGCAACTGCAAACGTGGCAGAAGCAAAACTTGGCTGGTGACGTTTCTTCCACCGTTGATCTTGTCGCTACTGTTCCCGTTTGGCTTCATTATTGCCATTGGTTATGCTGGCGCGGCGGCCACCGTCTGGGCTTGTATTATCCCAGTACTGCTCGCCTACAAATCTCGTTCGATGGAGAATGGCTATCAAGGCTTTGTGGTACCAGGAGGCATGTCAGTCCTCGTTCTGGTACTGGGTTTTGGTGTGTTAACCGCCATCTTCCATATGCTGGCCATGGCCAACATGCTGCCCACATTTACGGGGTAAAGATAACGCCAGCCACCTCAGGTGGCTGGCTTTTTGTTACAAATGCCAACTCCGCGTAATTTGCGCCTCAGCGACAAAATGATCGTCGTGACTCACCAAAATGAGTGCGCCTTGGTAGTGGGCCAGCGCGTGAGCCAATGCCTGTTTGGATTCCAAATCGAGATGATTGTCTGGTTCATCCAACAGTAGCAGAGACTGGTTGGGTACATGGCTTACCATCAACATCGCCAATTTCATTTTCTCACCGCCGCTTAGATGTGCCGCTTGCCGATCAACGCTATCTCGACGAAAACCGATCCCAGCAAGCAGCAGACGAGCCTCATTGCTGGTTATCCCTGAGCAAAAGTGGGTGAGATTTTCCAGCAAAGAGAGCTGAAGATTGATGATTTGGTAATGTTGGTCAAGATAAACCGCAGGCGCATAACGGCAAATCTCACCACTGTATTCCTCGTGAAGACCTGTCAGCGCTTTCAGTAGCCGACTTTTCCCCACGCCATTGGCACCAAACAAACGGCAGCGCTCTCCTTGTTTGAGCTGAAACGAGAGAGGTGTGTGCGTGAGCCCTTGCGTTCGATAATCCGTCACATTCAGTAACGTCCTCTTTTTGTGCTCATGCGTTTCAGACAAGTACAACTTTGGCTCTTCTTCTAGCACCAACTTCTGCTTTAAATTGTGTTGCAGATGCTGATTTCGCTTAAGTTGATTTTGCACCTTGATATTGGCACTCGCACGGCTATTTTCAGCGCTGTTTTTCATGCCGTCTGTCAATATTTTGGGTTGGCTACCAGACGCACGCTTTTTCTTACCTTGGCTTTCTCGCTTCTGCGCTTTCTCTTTGCTCTTTTGTATCTCGCGTTGTATCGCTTTTTGTTCACGTTGAAGGTGATTGAGCTTGCGAGTCACCGCCTCTTGTTGCGCCTGCCATTGCTGCTGATATTGTGCATAGTGACCATCAAACCAGTGCAACCCTTCTGACGTCAAACGCACTACTCGATCAACCGCCATCAACAAAGCGCGGTCATGGCTCACCAACAAGATTGGCCGCGACTCGTGCCTAATTTGCTCAATCAACCATTGTTTACCAATGTGGTCGAGATGGTTGCTCGGCTCATCGAGGATCAACACCTCATTGTCCCCCAAAAACAAGCGCTTTAAAGTAAGCATCGCAAGCTGTCCACCGCTAAGTTGCTGGCAACTGGCATCAAGTGGTTGCGTGATCCTGAGCTCATCAAGCAAAGCTTGCGTGGTGTGCTCAATCTGCCAATCTTCTTCCAGCTGTTCAAAATGGAGTGGATCCACACTGCCCTTTTCTATTTGCTTGAGGGCATTCAGTTTTTTGCTGATACCAAGGTATTGTGCAATAGAGCCTTGTGGCTTTTGATCGGATGCTTGTTGCGAGTAGTAGCCAATTCGTCCATGAGCAACCACGTGCCCTGACGTGGGCGCTCTTTGCCCCACCAGCAATTGCAGCAGAACAGACTTACCCACACCATTTCGGCCCACCAATGCCGTTCGTCCCTCGGCAAGTTGAAAATCAAGATGGTGAAATAACCATTCACCGCTGTTTAATTGATAGCTCAGTTGCTGAGCGTGAATAACGGGCATAGAGACCCCCTTACGATTCAAAGAAAGGTAAGAAGTCAGTAAGCATAATTACGCATGTCCTCTCGTGTTATGCCTCAAAGGCACCTACACGAAAATCGAAGCATAGGAAAACAAGATGTACAACAGAAACGCAATAACGCCGACTAACTCCAAGAGCCGAATGAATAAAGATCATCGGAATATAGGGAAGTTAGATGTTCATGTAGGCGTTATCTCCGCAAGAAAGGATGGCGAGAGGTTAACAATTGAACAAACGAGATGTCAAGTGCAACTCATGAATCAACACACAACAAAAAACTAAATAATGAAGCTCTAAATCAATGAATAAAAACAAAATAATCAATAAGAATATCTTTGTGACAATTGATAAGTATTTGATAAATCATAAATGCAACAAATGAGTATTGTGGTATTTTCGCCTGTCTCTATGCACATAAAATATACCTATTATTTCAATCGCATAGTTATTAAAAATACGTTAAATATCAATAAGGAAATTTGTGTGAAAAAGTTGGCATTATCTAAAGTTTTTCTGTTGGGCTTATTGGCCTCTTCGTATGCAAGTGCGAATGTATTGACAGGAGTAGTCGGCATTGGATATGGCTTTGGAGGCGATAAACTGGGTGAAGGCGTTTTCGTCAATGGCGATAGCGATGATATAAAAGCGAACGAAGGTATCTCTATTTTTGGCGGGGCGGATTTAGCGCTTCCACAAGATTTCTTGTTGCGTGGCACCCTAGGTTACAAATTTGACACCATTGATGCGTCAAACGGTGATATCTCATTCAGCCGAGTTCCTGTTGAGTTCACAGTTTTCAAGAGCTTAAGCAACCACAAATTGGGTGCCGGGTTTACCTATCACACCGCGGTTAGCTATGAGTGTAATGTAAGCGGGATCTGCAGCGGCGAAGTAGAATTCGATGATGCAGCCGGCTTGGTGGTGCAATATGAATACGCGTTTGCGCCTGGGGCTCTTGGCCAAATCGCGGTTGGTGCAAAATACACCAATATCGAGTATGAAGTTTCCTCAACAGGCGAGACTTTTGATGGCAGTGGCTTCGATATTCACCTTACCGTTTTATTCTAAAACCCATCTAAATCTACACCAATAAATCGGTGTTAATCTGTGTCATTTAGGGAAGAGATGCTCTCTTCCCTTGTTTCCTAGACGTTTCGTTATTTACCCCAATGGAAACGACGCGTGGTTTCTTCAATATCAGCACCGTTTAAATCAACAAACGCAGCCATTTCAAGCTGCGTTTTCTCTTGTTAGCGCATCACAAACCACTCTTCGTGGAAGCGCTGATGGATATCGACCCGATAAAGTTTTAGCGCTTGCTTTAAGGCATGCGAGAACGCCACAGGCCCGCAGAAGTAGAAATCATAGTCGCGCAGGTCACCGCATTGCTTAGCAATGTCTTCCGCAGTCAATAATGGGTCCACGCTCGCATCGATAATGGTCAGTGAAGCGTGAGCGGTGTGCGCTTTACGCTTAAGTTCTTCACACATCTGCGGATCCACTTTCTGGCAACAGAAGAAAAGATGCACGCGCCGGGAATGTTCTATTGCCGCTAAGGCGTCTAAACCAGCCATAAACGGGGCAATCCCAACGCCACCACCAATCCAGATCTGCGCTTTATTTGCCGAGAAATCAAACTGACCGTAAGGCCCTTCGATTTCAAGCCGCTCACCAACGCGGATTCGATCGCGTAAACCGGTGGTAAAATCGCCCAGTTCTTTAATAAGAAAACGCAGTTGATTGCCTTGCGCCGCACTGGCAATGGTAAAGGGATGAGGCTCTTCACCAGCAAAACGTAGATAAACAAACTGACCTGCTTTGTGTCCTTTCCATCGGTTTTCAACTGCGACAGTCAGATCCAACGTTTGGCTATTCGGGCAATAATGGATTCGAGTCACTTGGGCAGCATAGCGTACTTTCTTACCTATCAATCCAAATAAACTGTAGAGCGCAGCCAAGCTTCCCACGCTTAAAAACAATAACGTGACCCAATAAATAGGCGTGCCCAGATAGGCTTTTTTCAGCAAAATAAAAGCGTGCGCGGCAATGAACAGGTAAGCGACTAGCATCAATTGATGACTCAAGCGGAAGGATTTGTACTTCACGGCCGACCATAACGACACCACGACTAAGACAATCAGCAGATAAAATCCCCATTCCCCCATCGCCATAGCGACAGGTTTCGCTTGTTTTAACCAAACGCCCCATTCAGAAAGCTGGCCATGTGGGCCACTGCCATCGAAGCGAACCGGTTTTTCCAGCAGGTCGAGAGAGATTAACCATTTAGGTAAATGGTAGGTAAACCAATGAAACACACCGAGCGATAAACCCGCAATACCCAACCATTTGTGGATCCGATACCCTTTGTCGATTCCCTGAGTCCAACGCTCAATGGTCGGAAGGCGCAACGCGAGCACCATAGCGACAGAGAACATCATAAGTGCCAAGATGCCGGAGTATTGAACGAAGGCTGAGCGCCATTGAAACACATTTTGTGAAGAGAAAAGCGAAGGTTCGGCTTGCAACCACAAAAGCGTCACGATGACGACGGCTATCCCTATCGATTGTTTTACTCTGTCCATAACCAAATCCACTTAAATTATAAGGTTATTTTAGAGTAACAATCCTAACGTAAATCAACGTCGCCAGCATGTAAATTTGGGTAAAGGGTAAGTGCTAGAGTTCATCTGGCTGATGAGGGGGGTGAGAACAAGGCGAATAGTGCTCAATAATAAAGGAGCGCATTGCGCTCCTTAGTAAATAATGGCTTATTGTGCTCTTAAACGCTGCCAGTATTTCTCGTAAATGGCCAACGCTTCTGGGCCTACGTCGTTAATGAACTCACCCTTCTTCACATCCTCATCTGCTGGGAAAATCGTTGGGTTGTTTCTCAGTTCATCCGGTAATAGTGCACGTCCAGCTTTCGTTGCAGAGGCATATCCCAAGCTATTTACGATCTCTGCTTGATGCTCTGGCTGGTACATAAAGTTGATAAACTTATGCGCGATCTCTTTATGTTTGCTACCTGATGGAATGGTAAAGTTATCCATCCACATCACCGCGCCTTCTTCCGGCATCACAAACTTCAGCTCTGGCATCTCAACCTGGCCTTGGTAAGCGTTACCATTCCACTGCATACCAACTGAAGCTTCACCTGAAACGTACGGTACTTGCGGAGCATCTGAGTTATACAACAACACGTTGCCTTTTAACGCCACCAAAGAGTCGTATGCTTTTTTGATCTCTTCTTCATTCTTCGTGTTGATGCTGTAACCATTCAGTTTTAGCGCCATGCCAAACACATCACGAATATCGTCAATCAACATTACTTGCTGTGCGTATTTCTTGTCCCACAAATCTGCCCAACGGGTGACAGGTGCGTCAACCATGCTTTCGTTGTAGCTGATTCCGGTAATCCCCCAGATGTAAGGAAGAGAGTAGTCATTCTTAGGATCGTGAGCTTGACCGAGCAGACCGTCCATTGTGTCTTGCATGTTAGGAATTTTGCTGTGATCCAATTTTGCAAGTAAGCCTTCACGCCCCATTTTTTCAATAAAATAGGCGGAAGCAAAAACGACGTCGTAACCCGAGCCTTTCAATAGTTTGAGTTTGGTATACATCGATTCATTATTTTCAAATGTTGAATAATTAATCGTGACACCTTCTTGCTTTTCGAATGCTTTTAAAGAGGCTTCTGGTAAGTAACTTCCCCAAGCATAAACGTTAATTACCTCATTATCAGCTTGAGAAGCTGAGGTAAAAGCGAGCGCGCTCAGAACCAATCCTTTGACTAATAACTTCATAGTTTGCTGTCCAAACAATACCAGCACCATGCTGGGGGTCACGCGCATAATTAGGCAATTGTTAATGATTTGAAAGAAAAATTAATTATTCATTAAGATAAAAATTTGTTATCGGAAAAAACAGGGTTGATAACCAAGGGCTGAGAGGAAAATGCTTGTGCTAGCACGACTTTTTTGTGCTCAAAAACACTCGTTAAGTTGAGCAAAAAATGAAGATTTCATCCACAACTTGTCCTGCAATCCAAACATACAAATTGCCAATTCCTTTCTTTTTCATAAGATCGAAAACGCCAGCAAATTTGCTGGCGTTCTCCAACATGCTTTAAGAAAGCTTAGGCATTCAAACCTGTCGCTTCAGCTACTTGATCAACAACGGCACTTACCGCATTGGCTATCTCATGCAGTCTCGCCGCTTCTTCTGGGCTAAACGGGTGAAGCAGCACTTTCTCTACACCTTGACGGCCGATTACCGTCGGCAAACTTATCAGTACATCATGAAGGCCATACTGGCCAGTGAGCATAGTCCCAACCGGTAGGACCGACTTCTCGTTGATCATAATCGCTTGGATGATGCGAAAGACACTGGCAGAAATGCCATGTGTGGTGTTGTGTTTGCGTTTAAATATTTCGTATCCCGCTTGTTTTACCGACTCAAGCAGTTCGTCAGCATCGATACGTTTAATATGGTTGGTATCGCAATAGTAGTCTGCGGGTTGCCCTGCGATGGAAATCAGACTCTTTGGTGTAAAGCAGTGGCTGCCATGTTCACCCAATACGTAACCGAAAACATTTTTAGGGTCTAACTGCACTCGGTTGGCAACGATCGTCATCAGACGAGCTGTATCAATCACACAACCACTACTGATCACCTTACTTGGTTTAAATGTCGTATTTTTTATGATGAAGTGGCTGACCAAATCACAAGGGTTAGAAACCACGATTAAGATGGCGTTCGGTGCAACTCGTTCCACCTGTTTAGCAATATCAACGCCAATTTTTGCGTTGATTTCTGCGATGTCGATGCGAGTTTGTCCTTGCTTAATTTGTGCTCCAGCGGTAATCACAACGATATCTGCCGCCAAGAGATCGAGATAATTTTTTGTAGGGAGAATATGCGTATTTTTTGAAAAAGTGAGCGCAGCCGTATGGCGAAAATCGAACACTTCCCCTTCTGCACGCTCTAAGTTCTGGTCCAGTAGCACCAATTCACTGACACTTCCCATCGTGAGAAGATAGTTACAAATGCCCACACCCACTGAGCCAGCGCCAATTACCCCGATTTTCATCATCCATTCCCTGACATAGTACAACTTAGATCACAATTTTATGCTGATTAAGCCGCTAACTTCCATTTTATTTGGCCAATAAGACATAATTAAGTTGAAACATCTAGCTTCCATTCTCTTAACGACATATGAGTCGATAAATTGGCGAATTTTCGCTCTCTCTATACAGATTTTCGACTCTTCACTAACAAGCTTAGCTTACCATCGGTTCGGTACAAGATGAGCGAGAATAGAATTAAACCACAGCCGATCAACTTGTTTGAGGATAGAGATTCGCTGTACCACAGTACGCTCAGTATCACAGTCCAAACAGGTTCGAGGATCATGATAAGCGCCGCATTACCAGGATTGATCTGCTTTTGCGCCATTGTCTGCATCACGTATCGCAAGGCAGTAGCAAGAATAGTACTCGCCGCAAACCAAGCCCAGATAGTAGGATCTATCTGAGTCGGCACGCTTTCGAAGAGCACACTGGCCGACAAACCAATCAATCCCGTCACAAACAGTTGAATACAGGTTAAAACCAAGATGGGGAGTGTTTGCGAATATTTGCTATTGATATTGAAGTGCAAAGCCAAAACGACCGCATTAAACAGAAACCACAACTGACTGACCGAGCTCTGCCAACCATCCGCCAAAGAGAGGAAAGCCAACCCCGACGCGGCAATCGGCAAAGAGACCCAGAAAATGCGTTTGGGTCTTTGCTTAAACAGCACCCAAGCAACAAATGGCACCATCAACATGGAGAGGCTGAGGATAAATGCCCCTTCCCCCAAGGTGTCGCTGATGGAAATAGCGTGAATCCAACTCATCAGGGCCGTGGCTAAGAGTAATCCCACTAACGCTGCGGAGCGAATATCCCCCCAACTGGCTTTAAACAGAGAGCGATAACAAAAAGGGAGCAAGCAGAGTGCAGCGATTAAAAAGCGCAGGCCAATAAAACCAAATGGCGGTAGCCCTTGTATGGTCTCTTTAGAAAATATCCACCCAAAGGCAGAAAGGATCGTTGCAAGAATTAAAATGCTGGCAGCTTTACGTTCAGAATTCAAAAGTTTTACTCTTTTACTTGTTTGAAGAAGGTTCTCTTCGTTGGTTATTATTTCCCAGCATAAGCAGGATATTTATTGAGCAAAAACATAATGCCAAAACGCCGCCAATATCGCGACACAGTAGGCCAATAAATTCCCAATAAATGAGAATTTAATGGCCATTAATCACAAAGAAAATCAGATTGTTGGCGATAGGGGTTGAAGACGGGAGCACAGGCATTCGCAATGCAAATGAGACAACCAGAAAAATCACCACTCAATATGGATCGGGGTGCCCATCTTAACTAAACGGATAAACTCATCCATCTCTTGGTTGGTGAGCGCAATACAGCCGTTCGTCCAATCAAAGCTTTGCACAAATCGTGGATCTCGCTGTTCACCATCACGCAGGCCATGCACCTTGATGTCACCACCAGGAGAAAACCCTTTTTCCTTTGCCTGCAAGCTATCAAACGGATTCGGGTAGCTGATGTGTACAGATCGATAAAAGGCAGACTCTTCTGTCACATAATCCAGCGTGTAAATCCCTTCTGGGGTGCGTTGATCCCCTTCTTGAAGCTTATGCCCCTTTGGCTGCTTACCCAACGCAATTCGATACTCACGTATCACTTCCTCACCCGACATGAGGTAAAGTCTCCGTTTTGATTTATCCACTTTTACCCAGTCAACTTGCTCGCTTGCAAAGCAGCCAGAGCCAATGCAGAGTATCAATAGCATCAACAGTAATCGCATCATTCACCATTTAAGAAAAGCGTTTCCAACACTATACCGGACGAGCAAAAGAACGGACAACTGCGTGGTAGAAAACATCAAGTATGCGCTATGCTTTATGCATAGTCAGTGAGATTTGCTGGAAAATGCCAATGACACACCAACGCACATTTCCCTACTCCTTTGTTTTCTTTAATTTATATCGTTGGCTGGTTTGCACCATGGTTTTATGGATGTTTTCCCAGGTCGCATTGTCTTGCACGCTAACCATGGGATATAGAACCAATGAACGCTTACCGCTCATTGCAGAGTCACCCGATAACAGTGGCCTTTATTTAGACTTTTATTCGGTAGCCGCAGAACGCATAGGCTGTAAGCTCAAGATCATTAGGGGCCCCAAAAACCGCATTCTTAAACTACTAGAGGCTGGCGATATCGACTTCTATCCCGCTTTCAATTACAACGAAACACGAGCACGTTATACCTATTTCATTGAAAATGGTTTTCCGGGGGGAGAAATAGGGGTGTCACGTGTGGATTTTCCCGACATAACGGCATTATCACAGCTTGATGGCTACACCGTTGTACAAGCTTTGGGATCTCCCGGCTTTGCTACTGGGTTGAAAGGCGTCTCTATCTACTCCGCACCGGAAATGACCATTGCAGACGCCTTCGAACTACTGCGTAAAAAGCGGGGGGACTTTTACATCTATAATCGAGAATCTCTGCTCTACTATCTAAAACAAGAACAACCTCAAGATGTGAAAGTACATCCAGACTGTTGCGGAGGCATCCAACCCATCTATTTGGGTTTTTCCCGATACTCTTCCCACTATTCGGAAGTGCCTAATCTAAGCTTTGATGGCCGTCAGCCACAAAGCGTTATCAACTTCCCTACAGTGATCGCCTCGGATTGCCTCGCGTTTCGTTTTCAAAAAGAGCTGATGGAGATGAAAATCTCCGGCATCACTGACTCCATTTATCGGCAATACTACCATTGATTCTCTAAGGGCTAATTTGAGTTGGGTACAAGCTTAGCCGAAGCAGAGAGTCTAGTTTGGCAGCAGATCAGTAAAATCAGTGCTAAAGAGACACCAAACAAACTCACGTAAAAACTGCTGTAGTAATTAAATAGTTCACCAACCACGCCGACCGACAAACTCGACACCAGCATACTTAGCTGCAACATGTTGGAAAACAAAGTTGAAGCAGTACCTAACTTGTCTTTCATCATATCCTGCATGACAACCATCCCCAGCGTTGCGCACGTACCGATAAAAATACCATTGAGTAGCTGAGCAGCGATGAGATGTGTGTAGTCGGCAGCCACTAACATCACGGCGTAGAAAAGCACACCTGAAGCAATACCCACTTTCATAACGGCTAATGCGCTCCATCTCTTGGCTAACTTTCCAGCCCACAACATCACCGGAATCTCGCACAACGCAGCGACACCAAACAGAACACCAAGCCAGTTTGCGTCAACTTTCAGCTCTTGAGATAGATACAACGGCATCGAAACGATGTAAAGATTGTTGGCAGCAAACGCCAGCACAATAATAAGGCAATAAATAGCCACCAACGGATTGAGCGAACTTATCCCTTTTTTCTTTGGCCTTGTAGACTCTATTGGCTGACTTTGTTTGCGCTCTACATTAGGTATACCGATAGATATCACGAACACTGATGTCGCAATGATGATCGCGGCAACGGAAAAGGAGGCTTCAAAACCGTAACTCGCTTTGAGCAAAAATGCCAGCGGAGGACCAAACACCCACGCAATCGCAATACCGGCCCGCATGGTCGAGACGAAACTGGCACTATCCGCCACGTGGCGATCGCCATATTCTCTACCGAGGGCAAAAAGCTGACCAAATGCAGCGCCACTAATGCTCCCCAACAAAGCGACCACCGCAACGGCGACAAAATATTCATCAATAAAGATAAAACTGCTGATCGTGACCAATTGGCAACTTACCGAAAGAATAAGAATGCTTTTTCGCTTCCAACCGCGATCAGATTTCACGGCAATAAATTGCGATACAACGACCGAACTGACTACCGCTACCACCATATACAAACTCAGCATCACAGGTGTCGCATTGAGTTTTTCAACGAGAAACAAGCTCGTTAACGGGTAGAAGAACGCTCCACACAACCCGATTATTGTCGCGGTGAGAACAAATAAAACTGCGGTACGATCACGATACATGTGGTTTTCCAGCTGACTTCAAAGAATACATTTTAAGGGCTAGTCTAACGACTATAAGCTGAATAAAGTGGTGTCAATCCGCCTATCAGTAATACTATTCAGTCATTTGTAACTCTGAATTTGAGCGAATTGTGTCTCTCTACGGAGCTCTGTATGAAACCTTTTATAGAAAATATCCTCAGCGAAAGTAATTTTACCTGGCTGGTGAAAGAATATCGTTGTGATGGACCAATCGCTGATTTTGCCTGTCCGTGGCACTATCACGCTGAATATGAGCTGGTTTTATATTCAGATCCAGAGAGCATCTTCGATAGAAAGTACTTTGCGGGAGATGCCATTGAAAGAGCAACACACAACACGTTGTTGCTTTACGGACCTGGCTTACCACACATGGTCACAGGGACGGTCAACCATGCACATCACTCCCCCCATAGAACTATCATCATTTGGTTTAGTCACCAATGGATCGAAGACGTGATTAAAACCATACCTGAAGCACACTCCTTACTGCGTATGCTACGAGAATCAAAATACGGTTTACGCTTTAGTGAGCAAAGCTCTTTAATGGCAGCGCAACTACTAAGTTCTCTCTCTCAAAAGAGCAGAAAATTTCAAGCACTTGGCGTCATCGAGGCTCTTCTAATGCTTGCTGAAGATACGCTGTTCAAGCGAGTCTCTCATGCACCTTACCAACTAAAAACAAGCAGCGAGCACGAATCGACAAACAAACGCCTTCTACTGGCGAAACAATTTATTGAGAACAACTTTGCCAAATCAATCCGCATCGACGACCTGTGCCTTACACTTCATATGAGTGAGAGTTCTGCTTACCGTTTATTTGAAAAGCACTATGGGTGTAGTTTCTCGGAACATCTCAAACAGTATCGTATTGGTAAAGCATGCGAACAGTTGGTGAGAAGCGAACTGCCAATTCAGTTGATCGCGGAAGAAACAGGGTTTCTCAATCTCTCAAATTTTAATCGTCAGTTTAAGAAGGTAAAATCCATGACCCCTTCCGAATTTCGCGCCCAGTTCCGCTAAAGCTCTTTACCAAGCTAAATCGATGGAAAGTGTCGACATCTTCCGCGCAAATTTGGCTATAGATACCACTTTTTGTACTGTGATATACTTCACGCCCATTTATCATTGAGACTATCGTCATGAGTATTAAATCCGACATCCAACAACTGCACAACCGCTTAGATACCTTTCAACGTAAGCTTGATGCAGCTCGATCTCGCGGCGATCAGGAAATGATCACAAAGTTCACCGATGAAGTCGATCAGCTGTCTAAAAAGCTTTCTCAGTTAAAGCACAAGCAACAGTACGAAATGAATAAAGAGCGTAAAAGCATCCTCGATCTCCCATTCTCACGTGAAATAACAAAAGAAGAACAGGCAGACATTGGCAAACTCAAAAAACGAGTGAAAGGGCTTGTTATCGTTCACCCTATGACAAAAATGGGTAAAGAACTTCGTCTTGAAACCATGACGGGCTTCGCTCCACAAGCGTTTTAAAACACAGGTTAACATCTACAAGAGCCTCCAGCTGTGAGGCTCTGTCGTTTCTGAGAGAGCAACTGATGTAACCAAAAATCCGCCAACTCACACTGCAACATTCTAACTGTTACTAAATGTATTTAGATTAAACATCACACAGACAGAACAATAATAAAAAAACAACGATTAATTTTAAATGAACACATCGAATATATGACACTAGCAGAATTAAATACTAAAAATATGATTTTCAACACCATAAATCGTACTATTCTTCTATAGCCTCATGTTAAAAAAATGAATAAATCAAATGTCGCTCGAGTTTTTTCTCATTAACAATTAAATATGAAATTAATTTCTATTCAACAGTTGGAAAATAATTTCAAAATTAAAACCAATCAACCAAAAGCAAATTATCTATTTGTTTTTAATGAAATAATACAAATCCCCAAAAAATAAACATTCGATCTTTTTAGTATTTCATAGCCACCAATGGTTTATTTTCTCTAAATATCTAAGCAAAAAGAATGTGTAACAATATATATCATCAATTGAAATTGACGCAAATCAACCATACTAACATTTATATAACTAACATATTTATCTGATTTATTAATCTAATCAGGACTTCGATATGAAAAATAGGTGGTTAATTGCCGCTTCAGCCGTGGGTATTCACGGTTCTATTGGCTCTGTCTACGCATGGAGCGTATTCAATCTCCCTTTGGAACAGACCTTTAACTGGGACCGTTCCGCCGTTGCAAGCACTTTCAGTCTCGCTATTTTCTTTTTAGGGCTTTCTGCAGCGATCATGGGACATTTTGTTGAGCGACATGGCCCAAGAAAAGCAGGATTGCTAGCCGCAACATTTTGGGGAATAGGGTTGTTGATCGCTGGCTTTGGTACCTCTATTGGCAATATTTACTTGCTCTGGCTAGGCTACGGCGTCTTTGGAGGGATTGGCTTGGGGATCGGTTATATCACACCGGTCTCAACCCTAGTCAAATGGTTCCCGGATAGACGTGGTTTTGCGACAGGTCTCGCCATTATGGGCTTTGGCTTCGGTGCAATGATCGGTGGCCCGGTATTTGGCTACTTAATGGAAAACTTTTCTATTCCGTTTACCTTTTACTCTTCAGGTCTCGTTTACATGGCAGTGATGGCACTTTCTGCTCTTTACCTAGAGCGACCACCTGTAGGTTGGATGCCTGAAGGTATGAAAGAAGCCGTAGCAGCCGGAACTAAACGCGTAGTGCAAGATCTGACTCAACAAACCGCGAATGAAGCCGTTAAGACAGTCCCTTTTTACTGGTTGTGGATAATGATGTTTATTAATATTTCCTGTGGTATTGGGGTGATCTATTCCGCATCCCCGCTAGCGCAGGAAACGATTGGACTAAGTGCGACTGAAGCGGCGGCTGTTGTTGGTCTAATGGCGGTATTTAATGGAATCGGGCGCTTGGGATGGGCAACGCTGTCTGATTCATTAGGACGTGCCAATACTTATATCACGTTCTTTTTGCTGCAAATCGTCTTGTTTGCGACTTTGCCAAATATCAGTAGCGTTCTACTCTTCCAAGTGGTGCTGTTCACCATAATGACTTGCTATGGTGGCGGTTTCGCTACTCTGCCCGCCTTTATTGGCGACCTATTTGGCACCAAACAACTTGGTGCTATTCACGGTTACATCCTTACTGCATGGGCCGCTGCTGGCTTGGCAGGACCGCAAATCGCTGCGTACCTAAGATCAGTGACAGGAAGCTACGAGCTTACGCTTTACATCTTTGGCGGTACATTTGTCATCGCATTAGCTGTGGCGATGTTGATGAAAGGATATATCACCAGAGCACGAGATAATTTAGAAACAGCTACAGCCTAATCAACTCACTCAACATCCAATAATGCCGCTTTTTGCGGCATTTTCTTTATTAAAACAGACTATGATATACGCTCGCTGTCAGAGTATTTTGCGAGTTGGAGCTTGAATAAACTGCCTAAGATAGCCGAATAAATCTTAGTACACTCTGCTACTCCAGGAGCATAACCGTGTTGTTTTGTAGCCAAATCTGGCTACATCTCGAAACCAAGCATCAACATTCTCTAAAGCGATATGTCCTGGGGCCTTAAGGATCGTTTCGAAATTTAATTTTTCAATCGCCTTGTATTGTTTGAGATTGCTTAGCGTGGTTTGAGCGGGAAGTTATCCATGAAAAGCCCATGTGATCGAGCAGGTAATAGATAAAGTCAGGGTGGTAGTGCTGAGCAAATTCTTTCACGATATAGGCACCGGTAGGTCATCCAGCTCTTGGTTTTTCCTTCAGGCCCTCTAATTCTTCTTCAAGAAAAGTCTGAACCCAATTATTAACACTGGTTCGTTTCACCTTAAGAAACTTGGCGATTTGGGTGCGAAAGCGTCTATCTTTGAAATGAGCAAAGGCCAGCAGCCTCATTTTCATCTAAATAGATTTCTGCTGGCTTGCGAGCTTTTTAAAATCGATATTATTGAGGCTGTCCATAGCGACTAAGTCCTATCGTGAATGGCCTCAATCAGATCATATTTTCTTAGATTAGTATTATTTATCAAATGTCAGAAATGACGAAAGCCTGCAAATTACTTTGCAGGCTTTCTATGTAGTGGCGGAGAGATAGGGATTTGAACCCTAGGTACGCTATTAACGTACGCCGGTTTTCAAGACCGGTGCTTTCAACC